>JBKJSI010000043.1:0-15675 GCA_046595915.1 Pirellulaceae bacterium | reverse complement strand
GCTCGACGAACTGAAAGATGAGACCATTCATGGTCAGATAATGGCGGTGTCGGCGTATTAGGGTCAGAATTTAGGCGACGCGTGATTGCAGAAATACTCATACCGTCATTAACAAACCATGTGAAAATTTGCCGGATCCAATCTGCGCCGGCAGGGTCGATACGAGTTGTGCCTGTCTTGCCATTTTCATCGCAAGAAGTATAGCCAACGCACAAACTGCCCCATGACTTTCCCTGTTCTGCGAGTCGCATGTGAGCCGCACGAATGCTGCTTTTATGGGCGGTGGCATTATGTTCGTCGATCAGCGAGTTAAAGCCAAAGGCGAGCTGCCAATTGTCTTCGTCAGCGGAATCCAAGCCACTACTAGCGATGATGCATCGAGCGTTGTTCTTTTTAATCGTATCTTCGAAGAACTCGATGCAGCCACGCATATCGCGGAACAGCCGATTCTGCGTGATTACCAATAGGACTTGAACGCGTCGCTCGCCTATTGCGATGCGAAGCCGATCGAGTCCGTCTCGTTGTCGCTTTCGCGCGGTCTTGGCGTAGTCGCGGTAAATATGCTCAGCAATGAAGATTGCCCTACGTTCAGCCTCCTGAAGTAGAAGGCTAACTTGCGCGGCCACACTCGCCTGATATTCGGTGGAAAATCGCGCGTAAATGGCTCCATTGAATGTTCTTGGAAGATCTCGCACTCGAAGGCAGTATGCTTCGTAGATGCTGTCGATCTCCTGTTCGCTTTCCACCACAACCCGCTCGAATTCTTGGCGACGGAGCGATTTCTTGCTGGTCTGTGGAATATTAAAGTGGGACGGTCCATCCTCCGGAGGTATCAGGTTCATGCGATCCTCCCATTGCGGTGTGAGGAACTGGAGTGTGCTAGATTTGTGCTAGCCACAATGCCCGGAACTGCAGTTTTGTGACCAATAACCACTGTTATCCAGTTGTTTGAAAAAGCCTGGAAACAAAGGCATTGTTGTCGAAAACCTTGTGGTGATTGAACTTGCGAAAAGCGGCGGCAGGGAATCCCGTGCCCTCCGCTTTGAACGCAATCAGCGAATTGCCTAAAGGCCGCCGCGAAGAGTGGGCGGCCTTTTCCATGCGCCTTATGGCAAGAATGCCTACTCAAATACCAGTCGCCCAAATTTCTGGTATTCGTGAAAACTCCCGCCCACGACGGCCCAGTTCCAGCCTTTTCCAGGGCCCGCGTCGTAGTCCATGCGATAAAAGTTGGCTTTCCAGGTCGAGCCTTTCGCAGGTGGCATGTGACCTAGGCCTTCGAGTAGTTCAAAGGGCACAAAAACTTCTGCGCTCCAAGAATCGATCGCCGTTTTTGACTTGAGTTCGCCCCCTTTGCCGGTGACTTTCTTTTGCACCCGCCGCGAGCCTTCGTAGTGCCAAGGCAGCCAGCCATCTTTTTTAGCGTAGTTCATGATTAAGAGCGGCAGCTCTTTGCCTAGAGGTGAAATTTCGTATTCAAAGTACGCAGCCTTCGTCTCATCGGGCATCAGGAACAATTCAAAACAGTCTTCGTTCCAAAGATCGAGGTTGTCTTCTTTCATTGTTGCCGAAACGAGTGCGTCTTTGCCATCGAACAAAAAGTAGATTCCCTTTTTCGAGTAGATCGCTTTGAACTTCGATGCATAAGCCTCGGACTTACCCTGCGGCGTCAGATTGGCCCACTCCGCTTTACTCCACTGGGGAGCATCACCTTTGCCAGTGACTTCAAAATCCTCAATCGCTCGAAGTCGATATTCCGGCGGCCCCACTTCCAATGCTGGCTCAACGAAATGAACCAGCGAGGTCTTGAGCGGAGTCGCCGCCGCATTTTTGACAGGCAATTTTCCGCGCGGTGCGGCGAGGAGCACTTTTTCCGCGTTCTTCAAATAGATTTTTTCGAGGACTTCCTTGGGCAAGAAGACGCCATAGATCATCCAAAAGCCTTGCAGGTGATGGCTCTCGGCGCAGTCGAAGTATTCGTCGTCCGTTTCCAGGAAGCGGTAATAAATCCGAAACGCTTCGCGCTTCGGCGTCGTATCGGTGCCGAACAGGATACGGTTTTGGTACTTGATCAAGAATTTTCGGGCCGTGTAGGGCTGGCGGCCGAGTTCCGAGATGCGGGCGTCGATATCGATGTAGAGATTCGGATAAGCATCGAGCCACCGGCCGACCATTGCCAGGTCTTCAACGTTGTTGCCGAAATGGGCGCCAATGAACGTCGTTTTGGGATGCTTTTCGATGACATGCGTGAATTGCTTGAGCAGATCCTGGCGGCTGGGGAACTTGTCGCCATAGAAGAGCCAGCTTGGATGTTCGTTGAGTTCGTGCCACCGCTCATTGAACTTATCGAGCGGCGTAAAGAAGGCGGCAGGATCGGCGGTGTGGAGCATCACGGGACGCTGATACTTCGCGCACATTTCAAACACCGCATCGAGCTTCGGATCGTCGACTTTCATTAGTTCGCCATTTTTGTAGCGATACGACAGGCCCAGCGATTTGTGGAACTTGAGGCCCATCGCGCCGGCCTGAAAACTCTCTTCAAGTCGTTTTGCCTCGCGACTTCCCCAGTCTTCAGTATCAATGCCATTGAAGTCGATTTGGGCGAAAGTCAGAAAGCGATCGGGATGTGCTTCATCGAGAGCTGCGATCGTTTCCTTGAGTCGCTCGCCCCAGCCGCCATCGAGATTGACGACGGTGCGGACGCCGGCTTCGTTCATTTCGGTGAGGTAGCTGGCGACCCGATCTGCTGTCAGCGACTGCTTGCCGCCGCCCAAATGGTTATGCACATCGATCGCCGGGAACGCTGGCTTGTCGACCTTCGTTTCCTTGACCTTCAGCATCGACTTCGGCTGCCAGTCTTTGAGCTTGAGCTGGCGGATGTCTTCTTTTTCTTCTTGCGCAAAAGAAACGCCAGCGAAGAACGCGGTGGCAAGTGCGAGAACAAGGCAGTAGCGCATTGGGTGCTCCATCTAGAGGATGCACCAAGTCTATTCAGAGCGTGGCATCAAAACGAGACGACGAAAAGAGCAGGAACCCGTAGCCAATCTACGGATTCCATAAGCAAGTAAATCTCTCAGCTTCATCAATGCCTTTGGCGCTGCGAACCGCAGCGCAAAGTTGCTTCGCCGGCGGCGAAGCGTCCGTCGACGGAGCGACGGACCTACGTTGGTTACTTCGGACCGAGGGTGCAAGACATGCGTTTGCCTTGCTGCATTGGCGAGGACTCGAGCTTGCCTACTTCGAGCAGTTCTTTGATCACGCCATCGAGGACGCGTCGGCCTTCTTCGATGTGAGCCAACTCGCGGCCGCGGAACTGCACCGAGACGACAACCTTGTCTTTGTGCAACAAGAACGTCTTTGCTTGCTTGACCTTAAACTCGATGTCGTGGTCGCCCGTCTTTGGTCTTAGGCGGATTTCCTTCATCTTTTGCTGGTGCGAAGTGGTGGAAGCCTTTTTCTTCCCCTTTTCGTACTTGTACTTTCCAAAGTCCATGATTCGGCACACTGGAGGACGCTCTGTTGGCGCCACTTCCACTAAGTCCAAATCGACATCACGCGCCCGAGCGATCGCCTGATCCGTCGGCAACACACCTAGCTGGCGGCCTTCGTTATCAATTACGCGAACTGGAGAAACGCGAATCTGTTCATTTACCCTCGTCTTTAGCGTGTCACCGCCAATAGATCGTGACCTGTCCGAAGAAGAAATAGCCGTACTCTCCTCAAAGCAATTGCGCCGACTTCGCCCATACCTATGGGCGCAATGGGATCGACGCTAGTTGGTGCTAGTATCGGCTGGTTAGTCCAGTCGCGTCAACTGTATAGCGGCCCCACAGCCGAAATCCGCGTAATCGTCGCTTTCGACTAATGATTCGCCGGGATGGTTGGCAGCTGAGCGGACGGGGGCGAAGTCGCCCCAAATAACCCCTCGCCAATCAGGGGAGTTCCTAGCGCCAGCGGCGCCACCTGAGTTTCGGCAACCGCAAACGGAAGTCGCAGGGTGAAACAGGTCCCTTTTCCGACGGAAGTCTCAACCCGAATCCGCCCTTGATGGG
Organism: Pirellulaceae bacterium; assembly: GCA_046595915.1. Classification (GTDB taxonomy): domain Bacteria; phylum Planctomycetota; class Planctomycetia; order Pirellulales; family Pirellulaceae; genus JBKJSI01. Next base: position 11,623 of record JBKJSI010000043.1, on the reverse strand, counting down.
CCTCAATAATCCGTTTGCAGGCGGCCAACCCGAGGCCGGTTCCCCCTTGGCCCGATTCGTCGGGGCCCGTCTTGGTCGTGAAATAGGGGTCGAATATCCGCCGTAGCTGGGCTTCGGGGATTCCTGCGCCTGTATCGCGAACGGCCAAATCGACTAGCCCACTCGCCGGATCATGGTCGATTTTGATGATCAACCGCCCCCCCAGCGGCATCGCCTGACGGGCGTTGATCACCAGATTCAAGAAAACTTGCTGAATCTGGTTGGGCGAGGCTCTTACTAGCGGCACGGGCGCAAACATCCGTTCGACGCTCACTTTATATTTCGTCAGATCCTTTTCGAGCAGCAGCAGCGACTCTTCGACCAGTTCATGCAAAGCGACAGGCGAGAAGGAATCAGTCCGATTTCGGGCGGCGCCGAGCACTGACTTACAGATCTTCGCGGCCCGTTCGGCGGCGTTCAAAATACGATCAAGATATTTGTCGCGCGAGGCCTCATCTTTGTGCCGCATGCCCATCTTGGCATAGTTGATGATCGTCATCAGCTGATTGTTGAATTCGTGCGTCGTCGTGCTGAGCAGTTCGCCAAGCGCCGTCAGCCGCTGAGCCTTTTCGAGTTGAGCTTCCAGCGAAGCGATCTTTTCATCGCGGGTGAGTTGATTGTCAAATGCTGTCATCGCTGGCGCCTGGCGGGGACTTTGTTCGCAGCTAGGTATCGTCGAGTCGCCTTGGTGAACTAAAGGTTCTGGGCTTAGAATTCGCTCGCTCAATTGCTTTGAGCGAAATTGCGGCAAAGGAGTGCAAGGATGCACACGGTCGATCTACTTCAGCAAGTTTTGGCGCTGGCGAAACAGCTAGGCTACACGGTTCGCATGGAAGACTTAGGCGGCGAAGGCGGGGGGATTTGCGAGTTTGGCGGCAAGCGCTGGCTCTTCGTCGACCTGGCCGCCAGCACCATCGACCAGCTTCGCCGCAGCTGCGATGCGCTGCGGCTTGATCCACAACTGGCCAGCATCACACTCACACTGCAAGTCGATGAAGTGTTTGCGATGGGGCGGGCGGCGTGATTACTTGCTGATTTCCGGCAACGGGCAACCATGCGCCTTGGTTCGCGACTCCGCCGGTTTTTTCCCCTCCAACAGTCCTTCGATCGCAACTGCCAACGTCCGCTCTTTCGCTTCCAGCCGCCGACGACCTGGGCCAGCAGCCAAGTACTTATCGTCGATGCGCCCGCGATAGAGAATTTCACCTTTGGGCGATAACACCACCGCTTCTGGTGTGGCGCTCACACCGGCGTCATTAGCGACGCGTTGCTCGGGATCAAGCAAAATCGGCATGGTGAGCTTGTAGTCCTCGGCGTGTTTGGCGGCCAACTTCGCATCGACATCGGCGTCCGGATGAATGCCCAGGAAAGTCACTCCCTTGGCCGAGAATTCCTCGAAAAGCCGTCGATACTCCGGTGCATAGCCGTTTGAAATTGGGCAAGTCGTTCCAACGAAGATGAGTACAATGAGTTTTGAAGCCTTCCACTCATCTAGCTGCCGAACTTTTCCGTTCGTGTCGGTGAGGTCGAGCCTTGTGACCCTTTCCTTACCTTCACCCGCCATCAAAGAATGCGGCGAACCTGCGAGCGAAGCGAAAGCTATCGCCAACAGCATTGCGAAACAGTTTCTAGATCGCCAAATCGAATGCAATTCGCATCCTCCGGTCGTGCCAGGGAAGTGACGGTTATTCTAGTCTGATGGTTAGGCGAGCGGATGGGTGGCTGGCGATGGCCAGCTTTTGGAGGCTAAATTAGGCTGCCCTCAGCCCAGCGTTGCAAAGTCGATTCGAGAAAGATCAGGAATTCGCAAACGTGTTTAGCCCGCCGCAAATAGATGATGTCAGCTTGCTCGCATCTCCAGCGCTTGTGATCGATGCCGACGTCTTTGAAGCCAATATGCGGCTGATGATCGAAATTGCCGGGCGAGCCGATCGGCTACGGCCTCATTGTAAGACGCACAAGATGGCGGCCGTGACCCAACGCGAGCTTGCGGCGGGGATCGTGAAGCATAAGGCGGCGACGATTGCCGAAGTCGAAATGCTCGCGCGTGAAGGGGCGACCGATGTGCTCCTTGCTTATCCGGTGGTCGGGCCGCAGATTCAGCGGGCGATTGCCCTGCGAAAAGCTTATCCGGCTCTGAAGCTAAAGGTGCTTGTTGACGATATTCAAGCGGCGGAGGCGCTTTCGGCGGCGGCACAGATTGTGAAGATGCCCTTTGAGACGATGGTCGATCTGGATGTCGGCCAGCACCGCACAGGGGCGGCTCCCGAAAATTGGCTGACGATGTGCCAGGAAGTGGTCCGTTTGCCGGGCTTAAGTCTTTTCGGTCTGCATGTCTACGATGGGCACAATAATGCGGCGTCGCCGGAGGAGCGCCAAGCGGAAACGAATCGAATTTGGCTCGAGGTCATTCGACTGCTGGCCCAGTTGGCGGAACACCGACTTGAGATTAGCGAAATTGTGGTCGGCGGAACGGGCTCCTTTCCTTTTTGGGCGAAAATGGATGATCCGCGGATCATTCTAAGCCCCGGCACGGTTGTCTTTTACGACGCGGGTTATGCCTCGAAGTATGCAGACCTTGCATTTCGCCCGGCGGTGTGGCTTTTGAGCAGAGTCATTAGCCGCCCCCAAGCGGGACGAATCACGCTCGATGCGGGATATAAAGCCGTTTCTGGCGATCCGGCGCTCGAAACACGGGCGGTTTTCCCGCAGATTGGCGATGCCAAGATTGTGGCTCAAAACGAGGAGCATTTGGTGCTGGAAACCGCGTGTGCCAAGGAAATGCCACCTGGAACGGTGGTTTGGCTGGCGCCGTGGCATGTCTGCCCCACCGTCGCGCTCCACCGTCAAGCGGTGGTCGTTCGTGGGGGAAAAATTGTGGAGGAATGGTCGGTTTCGGCCCGCGACCGCGTCTTGTCTATCTAGTCGCGCCCGATCAAACTCTAGCCCTCGCGTGACGCCAATTCAGATGGACCACAGTCGGCCCCATTTTTCACATCATTGGGTACATCGCGCTGCACGCACGAATACTTTGGCCTGAGGAGCAGTTACCGCACATGGCGCGTAAGAAAGTGGAATTCAAGTTTGTGGCAACACCGGATGGGGCCAAGGTCTTGGTTGGAAACCGCACGATTGGCGAAATTGTGACCACCTATCAATCAGGCGGGCGACATTGCTTTCGCTTGCGACTCGATAAGCATTTGCATCCGCGCATGTATCGCGGGCGAACCCAAGCAGCGGAAGCGCTGTTGCAGGTCGACGAACTCCTTCGCGATGCGAAGAAGGGAAGATGGACACCGGCGGTGCTGGTGCTTCAGGCTTGGGATAAGAAGGTGCGCAGCGTGGAGCGGATGGAGTAGGTCGTCGCTGTGGTGCGAAGCCAGAATTGTTTTGAGTGTTTACTTTTAGAAGTAGCTTCTTGCTGCGTTGCAGCCCGGGTAGGCGAGTACGCCAACCCGGGCTACCCGAATCGTTTATTGCTTAGCACTCCTACTTTCGGGCGCGGGCGTGCTTCAGTGGCAACCATGCCGCATCTTGACCGCTGCTGGCCACGCACTGCTCGATGAAATACATTCCCTCAACTCCGTCATTGATGTTGGGGTAGATCGTGTTGGTCTTTTCGAAGGGTTTGCCAGTCGCTCGCAAAATCATTGCGTCGTAGGCGGAGCGGTAGACATTGGCGAAGGCTTCGAAGAACGCTTCGGGGTGACCGCTCGGTAGTCGGCAAGCCGCTTTGCCTGATTCGTTCATGTGCGGCGCATTCGGGTCGCGAGTATAGATGCGATGCGGCTGACCGTTGGCGCGAACGATCATGGCGTTCGGCTCTTCTTGTCGCCAAACGAGCGAACCCTTGGTGCCATCGATCTCGATAAAGAGATCGTTCTCGCGACCATGACTGATTTGCGAAGCCGTGACCGTGCCGAGGGCGCCGTTGCCGAAGCGAATGACTGCGGTACCGTAATCATCTAGAGCGCGACCCGCTTCAAATGTCTTGAGATGGCAGCTAACAGTTTCTGGAATGAGTCCCGTCATATAGCGGGCGAGGTTGTAGGCGTGCGTAGCAATATCGCCAAAGCAGCCCGCTGCGCCGCTCTTCTTGGGGTCTGTGCGCCAAGCGGCTTGTTTTTGGTCCGACATTTCGAGGCGAGTGCGGAGCCACCCTTGGATATAGAAAGAGCGGATCGCGTTGATTTCGCCGAGTTCGCCGGAGAGGATCATCTCGCGAGCTTGGCGGACCATTGGGTAGCCGGTGTAGTTGTGCGTCACGGCAAAGACTACGCCGGTCTTGTCCACGACGGCGGCGAGGTCTTCGGCTTGCTTGAGATCGAAGGTGAGCGGCTTATCGCAAATGACGTTGAAGCCTGCTTCGGCAGCGGCTTTGGCGATCGCGAAGTGAGTATGGTTGGGGGTGGCGACAGAGACGAAGTCGATTCGCTGATTTTCGGGGAGGGCTTTTTCTTTGGCGACGAGATCCTCGATCGACGTGTAGGCCCGTTCGACCGGAATGTCGTAGTCCGGAGCGGAAGCCTTAGCGCGGGCGGCGTCGGAAGAAAGGGCGCCGGCGACGAGGGCGGCTCGGTTGTCTAGGACGGCGGCGGTGGCGTGGACGCGGCCAATAAAGGAGCCTTGGCCGCCGCCAGCTAGGGCCATTCGCAGTTTGCGGTTGAGGGGGGCGTTGGTTGCCATATAAGGGAGCCTCCAATGGGGGTGGGAGAGGGATCGTTAGCTCGGAAGGCCGCTGTTTTAGCAAATGTAGGGCGACGCGGTAGATTGCCGCCCCTAGCGAATTTGGCCTAAATAGGGCGGGAAAATTTACATTGCTCCGCCGGCGCGTAAATCGGTAGAATCCACTCAGAAGCCCGACGCTAGCATTATGAACATTGAAGGAGTAATTATGACCACCTCGATTCGATCCCCGCGCTGGATGACTGGTTTTGCTTGTGGGGCCGGCGTGGTGCTCTTGGTGCTCCTCGGTGTCGTGTTGGGTCGGATCAGCAATGAGACCAAGTCCAACTGGCCCGCCGATGCAATTCCCAAGTTGCAGGCCTACGCGACTCATGGAGCTGATACGTTTGCGATGGCGACTGGGCAGATCGATGAAGAATCAGAGGGGCTCTATATCCTTGATTACCTAACAGGCGAACTTCACTGCTGGGTGATGAATCCCCGCACGGGAAAATTTGGCGGTGTGTTTAAGCACAATGTTTGGACTGATCTGGGTACACCCAAGACGAAGAACACCAAGTATGTGATGGTGACTGGCGGAGCGGCGTTTGCTCGAGGCGGCGGCACGGCTCGGCCGGCGGCAAGTGTTCTTTATGTGGCCGACGCTGTGACGGGTGTCGTAGCGGCGTATAATATTCCTTGGGATCGCGCCGCGTTTGCGTCAGGTCGCAGCCAATCGGGCGGCTTTCTGAAGCTTGATATGGGACAGGCACGGAACATTGTGATCCGCGAGTAATGAGTCGCACAGGTGTTATGCAGATTATCTACAACGGTCAGCCGCGAGATTTGTCGGCGACCACGGTGACGATTGCTGATTTGATTTTGGAGATGGGGTTGCGCCCGCAACTGGTGGCGGTGGAAGTGAATGGAGATTTGGTTCCGCGCGGGCAGCATGCGGCGGTTACGATAAGCGAGGGCGATAAGTTTGAGGTCGTGACGCTGGTCGGTGGCGGCTAAGTGGGCAGCCGTAATGGTCGGCGGACGACGATGGGCGAGCCTTCGGCTAAGAAGGCGCTATAGGGTTTGCCCTTGATGAAGGGCGAAAACTCTTCGCCATAGAGTGAAGCGACGTCAACGTTGTAAGAGCAATCCGAACTCGACCACTGCCGCCAACTGGGATGTTCGACGCGATATTCGACGGTCGAGCCATTCGCTTGCGCGGTGTAACCGAAGTAATGCTCGGTGATGAACTCTTCATGTGAGCCGGGAACGGGAATCGTGCCTTCGCCGTGCGGAGCGAAATGGAGTTCGTTCCATTTACGTTGCCAAAGCCATTGGTAGGTGACTTGGCTGGGAGGAGCGAGATCCTCTGCCGGGGGCTTCAACGTGTGCCGCATCGGTAATGAAATATAGGGCTCGTTATAGGCCCATTTGGCAACGGTCGCGATTGCTCGGCGAGGCACAATCTCGCGAATAAAAACCACCCCGCGCCGAACCTCGCCGTCGACTTCGCGGCGAACATAGAATCGCAGATTGACTTCCTCGAAGGAGCGATGCCAGGGCACCGGAATGCCTAGGACGCGTGTTTCGTGAAACAAGAAACCGACGAGGCTAACAAAGACACGGCCGTCGTGGCTATCGAGAAGGCAGCCGCGCGGGACGCGGCTTTGCAAGATTGTCGCGTCGACCTCGAAGTTGAGCATCACCAGCCATCGCCATGCGCCGGTGAGGAAGATCGACGGAAGGCGAGGGGGCTTAGACATTTTTGTCGCCACCAAGTGGTGGCGTTACTCAGGCTGTGATTTTGGCAATAAGCGAGGGTAAGGAGGCGACGAGGCGGGTGGAAGCGAAAGACCTGTTTGTTCGGCCCAGACTTCGCGCTCCTCTTCGGAGGCGTAAAACCGCAGCCAGGCTTCTTCATCTTGCACTTCGTCGAGGCAGTGCCAATGGAGATAGGTGGTTGGCGGTTCGAGTTTCTTCTCCGGCGAGGGAAGGATGTCGCGGCAGATCAAGCAGTAAAGTTGGCGATCGGATAAGTGTTCGGTGAATTCCAGCACGATTCGACGGGCGTAGAGCTCGTTGATCACTTCGCGAAGGGCGAAATGCAATTCCTCGTCGCTGAGTTTGTCATGCGACGTGAGTTTGAGCTCGGGCTGAAACCACTGGCCGATTGGAAGGACCGGCGCGCGTTCCCAGGCTAGGATCGAGGCGAGGTACTCGTTCTCGACGGTCGTGGGAAGTTCCTTTGAGTTCATGAAATCGAGCGATTCATCGACAAAGGGTTCCAACTCATCCCGCAATCGGGCATTGAGCATTAACGCGTCAAAATCGCTATGACCGGAATAACGCTTCGAGTTCATGGCCCTGTTTTCCCATTTCGGAGAGGACACTTTGCCGTTCTCAATGCGCGAAAGCCATGCGCCAACAGCAAAGGTCGAACTCGACTCTATCAAGGCGGGGCCGCGGATTGAATCATTGTTTAGCGAAAATGGACTTGAGTCTGATCTTTTTTTGGAGGGTCGCGCCGCCTTTCCGGTATGAACGGAAAAGCTTATGGCTAAGCAATGAGCAGAACGCGTTCAGAGCGGTACAACCCTATTTTCCACGTCACGGGATCGGGAGCTCTGGGAGCTATTTACCAGGCTGTGGGAATTGCAATTGATCTAGCCAGCCGCTGATTTGCTTTTCCATGTGCTGGGCGCAGCGGCGGTAGGTCTCGATGGGGCCGCCGATCGGGTCGCTGATGTCAAAGTTCTGGAGGTCTAGGAGTACGGTGCGAGCAGCTAACTCGGGCCATTGGCTCAGAACGGCCTCGCGATGGCTGCGGGTCATGGTGAAAATGTGGTCGGCATAGCGGGCAAGGCGATCGCTGAGGGGCTGGCTTTCGTGCTGCGTGAGGTCGCAACCGAATTCGCACATCACGTCGATTGCTTCTTCTGCGGCAGAACCGCCATGCATCGCGGAGACGCCTGCGGACATGACTTGAACGCCTCGATCGGCAAGATCCACTTCGGCGCAGCCCAGCCGCTCGGCGAGCCGCTTGCGGAATAGCGCTTCTGCCATTGGGCTGCGGCAGGTGTTTCCGGTGCAAACAAAGAGAAAAAGCACGTCCGTTAGTCGCTTGAGGGTGGAGATAGAAACGACGCCTTCCGTTACTACGTCATACTTGTCACAGGAGACATGAACAACTGAGGCGCACTGTCCATATTTTGTGGGGCCGTCGTCAACGGCGAAATTGCAGTAGGCAGTAACTTCCGCGAGGGCGATGCCAAATTCCGAGGCAGCGCCGGCGGAGGTGATCACCTCCCGCATTAGGAGCGGGCCGACATGGAGGCGAAGGAGTTCGAGCACCATCGGGTGGGCGGGTACTCGGAGGGTCACACTCCCTTGTTTTCGCATCGATTCGACAATGCACGGCGCCAGCTTTTGAGCGACACTTTCGCGATGGCCATCGTCAAATGCGAGGCTCACCGGACCGGGCCAACTGCGGCGAATGAGGCGAATGCCGAGCGGAGAAATGTCGGGCAAATAGTCAAGCGCGGCGTCGGCGCCGCGTAGGGCGAGGAGGGTGGGCGTCGCTCCGCTGTGGGAATAGAGCCGCGTGGCGGCGTCATTGTGGAGGGCGCTAGCGGCGAGCACGTAGGTCGTTTCCGTGGGCAGAAGGACTAACCGGCCCTCAGAAAGAGCTTGCACGCAGCGGTGAATTACATCGCGCGGGTCGTCGGCGTTCTTTAAATCAAGCACGACGGGCGCCATGAAGTCCTTTTTTAGCATGGCGTTTGACAGATCACCGGTCGGCGGGCCAAGGGGGTTGGCCCCCGAACGAATTTCACGCGCGGCGCGTGAAGAGTAGATTTGACGGAAAGCGTGATCGGGACACGATTTCCGATCCAGTAAGCGTACGCCCGGCGCGGTAGGATAGTCAAGCGCGAAGTTTGCCAAAGCTTGGTTACAAAATCGCTTTCAATGGGTTTTGTTTAGGGGGCAAAGGAGTTCAATTTGCCGCTGAAATGCGGTATTTATTGGGAAGTTTGGCTTGAGATTTCCCCACCGGATGGCAAGCTGGCGGGTAAAGGGCATGAAAGTAGAAACTTCGGGTGGTGGTGGTGTCTTTGAAGGGTGTCGAGATCGAGAAGCTGTCGGGGTGAAAATGCGTAAGGCTGATACTGGTAAGGCCACAATCAATCGACGCGGCGCGATGCTCGCCTTGGGCGGTGCGTTCACGGCTGGACTCGTTTCTGGATGCGTGCCGGCGGGGAAGACAGGGCGAGTGGAGGTCGTCTGGGGCAAATATGGCCGTCGACGTCAGGGCGACTTCAACACACCAAGAGCAATGGCGATCAGTCCCGATGACGAAGTCTATGTCTGCGACAAGGAAGCTCGAATTCAGGTCTTCAACGCCGATGGAAAGTACCTGCGAGAATGGCAAACGCCGGAGCAGTATCACGGGCGACCAACCGGGATGTCATTTGATCGCAAGGGCCGCTTGGCAGTCGCTGATACGCACTATTATCGCGTACTTTTCTATGAGCCTGATGGAAAACTAGTTGAAACGCTGGGGGGAACGCATGGTTCTAAGCCGGGGGAATTCAACTGGGTTACGGACGTTGCCGAGGATGGGGCGGGCAATTTGATCGTTTCCGAATATGGCGACGCCGACCGGATTCAGGTCTTTTCACCGAAGCATGAGCCGAAACTGGAGTGGGGGCAAACGGGCCGTGACCTGGGCCAGTTTTCGCGGCCGCAGAGTTTGGCGGTCGGCAAGGATGGGCGGATCTTTATCTCGGATGCATGTAATCACCGAATCCAGATTTTCCGCATTGAAGGGGACAAAAGCGTTGAACTGGCCTCCTGGGGCGAACTCGGAACGGAGCCGGGTAAATTGCGCTACCCCTACGGTATGACCTTTAATCGCGACGACGAATTGCTGATTGCGGAGTGGGGGAATAACCGCGTGCAGAAATTCACAACCGAGGGCAAATCACTCGGAGTTTGGGGCGGCCTGGGGCGTGAAGCAGGGCAGTTGAGCCAGCCTTGGAGCGTCGCGGTCGATTCCCGGGGCCGGACTTTTGTGCTCGATTCGTACAACCACCGCGTTCAGCGAATCGCGTTTTAGCGATAGGAGTCCGCCATTTCATCACTCATTTCAATCTCGCGTGAATTTCGTCGCGATCAGAATTGCGTTACGCTGGTGAGGCTGTTGCCAAATTGGCGACGTCGGACCGGCGGCGCCTGTTTGGTATTTGATAAAGGACTTTGCCGATGTTGAACTTTGGAATTAGCTTCGACCGGCCTTATTACCTGCTTCTGCTATTGATTGCGCCGGTGATTTGGGTGCTGAGTTACCAGTCGCTAACGGGGCTGGGGCGAGTGCGTAGATTCTTGGCGCTCGCGCTGCGCACCGTCGTTCTGGCGGCGATTGTCCTGGCGCTGGCGGAGATCCAATGGGTTAAGACTTCCGACCGCACGAGCGTGATCTATCTGCTCGACCAGTCGGAAAGCATTCCAGTAGCGCAGCGGCAGTTGATGGTGCAATATGTCGCCAAAGATGTCGCGACCAACATCAAGGAATCAAAGGGCGATCGCGCGGGAATTATTGTCTTTGGTCGCGAAGCGAATATCGAAATTCCTCCGCTCGAAGATGTGCGAGAGATCAAGGCTCTTAAGTCGCTAGAGAGCTATATCGAATTACGCACAGATGCGACAAACCTTGCCGGCGCGCTAAAGCTGGCCCAGGCTTCGTTCGCTGAAGATAGCGCGAAGCGGATCGTGGTGATTTCAGATGGCAACGAGAACGTGGGCGATTCGAAGACGCTCGCCCATTCGCTGCAAGGCTCGGGCATTGGCATTGATGTCGTGCCAGTGATGTTGGCGAGCCGCAATGAAGTGGCGGTTGAAAAGATCCACGTGCCGAGCGAAGCGCGACAAGGGCAAGCGACGGAAGTGCGCGTCGTGCTCAATAACTTTGCAACCGAGACTGCCGAGAATGGTGGATCGGTTACAGGCCGCCTCAAGTTTAGCCGCTTGATTGGCACCGCTGAATCGCCGCTCGATGAACAGAACGTGACCCTGACTCCGGGCAAGAATGTGTTCACCTTCAAGGACAAGCTCGATCAGACCGGCGTGTTCACTTACCGAGCGGAGTTCGTGCCGGACGACGTGAAGTCGGACGTGATGATGCAAAACAACGCGGCGACCGCACTGACTCGCATTCGCGGGCGCGGCAAAGTGCTTTTCATCGTCGACGCGGAACAACCTGATGACTACGACCATTTGATCGATCGACTCAAGACGCAAATGATCGATATCGAAAAGCGGCTGACGAATCAGCTCTTCACCAGCCTCGCCGAGCTTCAGGGCTATGACACGGTCGTCCTTGCCAATACCCCTCGCACTGGCGGCGCCGATGAGGAGACGCTCAATACTTTCAGCGATGAACAGATCGACATGCTCGTGCGCAACACCGAACAGATGGGCTGCGGCCTTGTGATGCTGGGCGGTGAAGATTCCTTTGGCGCGGGCGGTTGGCAGAATACGGAACTAGAAAAGGCGATGCCGGTCGACTTTCAAATCAAGAATGCCAAAGTGCAGGCCGTCGGCGCGATGGTGCTGATGTTCCATGCTTCAGAAATGGCGCAGGGCAATTACTGGCAAAAAGTGATTGGTCGTACGGCGGTGAAAGCGGTCGGTCCAATGGACTACTGTGGTTGCATTCACTGGACCGACTTTGGCTCCGGTGATCGCTGGCTTTGGGGCGAACCACATGGACTCGAACGGGCGCTCGGCAATCGCAACAAATGGATTAGCCGCATCGACCGCATGACGCCGGGCGATATGCCCGATTTCGAACCCGGCATGAAGAAGGCTCTTGCCGGTTTCAACCGCACGAAGGCCTCGATGAAAATGATGATCTGCATTA
>JBKJSI010000423.1:0-6495 GCA_046595915.1 Pirellulaceae bacterium | reverse complement strand
CGTTCTCACCGGAAGGGGCCCTCTTTTACTAGACCAATTTTTCAACTCAGCCCAATCCGATCGGCGAAGTTGATGAAAATACGCGGATTCAACGCGCAGGGAGTGGATCGCACCCTTCCAATTGGCAACGCGCGATCGGTCCAATTGTCGATATTCGAATCGACCTTAGGCTTGCTGAGCCAGCCCTTCTTCTTGGGCGGCTGAAGAAAGCGATTGATTGCCTCGACGATGACGCCGGCATCGTCGTCGACGGAGACGCCGACGATCTCCGCACCTTCACTTGCGGCGCCTATAAGACTTTCAACTAAGGAATCGTCAACTCTTTCTTCCGAGGTGCTCATCGCGTTTACTTTTCTGGGTTGCTCGGTCGATCGCCCAGTGTAGTTCCTTTCAATCGATTTGCGTGGAGCGTCTACCTCGCATGCAGAGAATCTGCACCAATATGCGGCTTCAAGCCTCCGGATTGAACGGGGTGATGCGACGCATCCTCACTTTTCGCAAGAATTCAGGGGTGTCGCATGGGGGGGGACAATCAAACGGAGTTCATCGGGGGTTTCCGTTGGGCGTCCCCGCCACCCACGGCGTTTCCTACAATTGCTTCGCTTTTCCTTACTTCTTCTCACCCATCGCCCGGCGTCGCAGTAGTCGAATCTCATCTTGAATCACAATCGGCAGTTTTGACCTCAATAAATTCGCGCCGTTGAACCAGCCTTTGGGTTCGTCGAAGAGGATGTGTTGTTCGACGAAGACGGCGCCTTTGGGTTCGGCGAGGATCGTGGCTTTGGTGTAGGCGCCTGCGCCGGAGTAGGGTTGTGGCTTGCCATCTTCGAGCTTGCCGGTATTCTCGTTGCGAATCAGTGGTGTCCACTTGGCGGCGAGCTTGGCGTCTTTCTCGAAGCGAGGATCAAGGATCGATGCGAGGAAGGAGGATTCTTCGCTCTTGGTGTAGTAGGAATGGCCGACGCCCTCGACGCGGACGCGCCCGAAGAGGGGGAAGGCGCCTTTGAAGAAACGTTCGGGGCGCTCATCGCCGGGCGCGACGGTGATTCCGAGCGACTTCAGTTCTTCTGGCTTGATCTCTTCGCCGGAGGCTTTGGTCTCTTCTTCATCCTTCTTCTCACGCTCTTCGGTTTGGCCTTTGAGGAAGCTTTCCTCCTCGAGCTTTTTCAGATCGGCGTGGATGACAAAGTAAAACTCGACGAGGCGGAGCGTTTTTGAGTCGCCCTTGCTTGGCTTCACATCGGAGATCTTGAGAACGTAGGGGGCGACGGCCTGCTTCTTCGTGAGAGACTCAAAATTCTTGTTGCCTTCGGAAATCGAATCGATCACCTTTTTCTGATCGGCGGCGCTGAGTTTATCCGCCATGAGCGGGGCGGGCAGTTTTGCGATGGAGCCATCTGCGGTGACGATGCCCTCATTGGTGAGTTTTTCAAAGATCGGGTTCGCGCCGTCTTGCGCGAGTGTGGACAGAGACAAGATGGACTGCGATACAAAAGCGAGCGCAATCAGCAAGAAAAAACGTTTCATGGCGTCTACTCCCCAAAAGAGAATGGCCGCCAGCGGAATTGCTGGCGGCGAAGAGAGACGAATCTTTCGTCCGAGTCAGTATTTTATCCGATCGACTACATTCGGCCAAATTTGGCGCAGAGGTCGGCGGTGCGGCAGCTGTAGCCCCACTCGTTGTCGTACCACGAGAGGATTTTAACAAACTTGCCGGTGTCTCCCAAAACCTGAGTCCAGTCGGCGACGAAAATCGAGCTGCGTGGGTCGTCGATGATGTCGGTTGAAACGAGCGGGTCTTCGCTGTAGCCGAGGATGCCCTTGAGAGCGCCTTCAGAGGCGGCCTTCATCGCGGCGTTGATTTCCTTGACGGTCGTGGCCTTGGCCAGGTTCGCCGTGAGATCGACTACCGAGCCGGTTGCGACCGGAACTCGCATGGAGATGCCGGTCAACTTGCCTTTCAGCTCGGGGAGCACGAGGCCGACCGCTTTGGCGGCGCCGGTGGTGCTGGGGATGATGTTGAGGGCCGCGGCGCGGGCGCGGTAGGGATCTTCGTGAGGAAGATCTTGCACGCGCTGATCATTGGTGTAGGCATGGACCGTGGTCATCAGGCCTGATTCGATGCCAAAGCTCTCGTGCAGCACTTTGGCGACGGGGGCGAGGCAGTTGGTCGTGCAGCTCGCGTTGGAGATGCACTTCATCTCGGGCTTGAGCATGTGGTCATTCACGCCCATGACGACCGTAAGGTCGGCGCCATCTTTCGCGGGCGCGCTGAGGACCACTTTCTTGGCGCCTGCTTTAAGATGGGTGTCATAGCCAGGCTTCGCGTCGGTCGAGCGGGCGGTGAAGATGCCGGTGCTTTCGACAACGATATCGACGCCGAGCTGGCCCCAAGGGAGTTCGAGCGGATTCTTGACCGCGAGGGCTTTGATCGCCTTGCCATTGACGTAGAGATTTTGATCGTCGGACTTCACTTCGGCGTCGTAGCGGCCATGGACGCTGTCGTACTTCAGCAGCGTGGCGAGCATCGAGTTGTTTGTGAGATCGTTGATCGCGACGATTTCGAAGTCTTGGGGGCGGCTCATCATGTTGCGGAAGGTTAGTCTTCCGATGCGCCCGAACCCATTGATACCAATCTTGATAGCCACTTTTCGATGCTCCTCACGGCCACGGCGGGCTTTTCGCCACGCCAAACTGACAAATCCACACCTCGAAACGAGTTCTGACCCTCGTCAGCCGTGGCGCACGTTGGTCGCGCGGTGGTGCAGCGAAAGGACTCAATCTTCGTTCCGTCTAACTGCGAAATATAACGGGATTCGGACTATCTTTACAGCGACCCATCGGGGGTGCGAGATTCGCGGTGAGTTCAGCGTAGCGACCTTTCATCGCGGGCAGTTTTAGCGGAAAACATCCCCGCCTTCGCATCGATTGAAGGCCCTTTTCACGCCATCTGTTCCGGCGACTTGGACGATCCCAGTTAGACGATCCCAGTTAGACGATCCCAGTTAGACGAGCCCAGTTAGACGAGCCCAGTTAGACGAGCCCTGTTAGACGAGCCCTGTTATGCGCCCTGCGAAATGGAATCTGCCGCCCGGCGTGAGTCAGGGAACGTGGGAGTCGTTCGGGCGCGAAGATTGGGCGAGCGAGGAGGATCAATGGCTCGCGAAAACGCCACTGATTCGGCTCGATCAGGCGTTCGTGGAGGAAGTGCTAAAGGCTCCGAGCGGGCGCGTCGTGGACCTGGGCTGCGGCGCAGGGCGGACGAGTTTGGCGCTGGCGCGGAAGGGCTTTTCGGTGCTCGCGGTGGATCTTTCGGCGGCAATGCTGGGTCAGGTTCGCGCCGCAGCGGATCGAGAACAGCTGCCGATTGAGTGCTTGGAGGCGAACTTGGTAGAGCTTAGCGCGATTGCGAGTGGATCGTGCGCGAACGCGGTTTGCCTGTTTTCGACGCTGGGGATGATTCGAGGCGCAGTGAATCGACAAAAGGCGGTGAGCGAGTTTTTTCGAATCCTTGCGCCGGGCGGGCGGCTGCTGCTCCATGCGCATCAGTTTTGGTGGAATTTGCGACAATATGGCGGCGCGGCGTGGATGTCGCGGCATTTGGTTGACTCGCTTGTACTACGCAAGACGGAGCTGGGCGATCGCTACGCGACTTACCGCGGTGTGCCGAATTTTTATTTGCATGCCTTTCGGAAACGTGAGCTTCGCGGGCTCTTTCGCGGCGCGGGTTTTGAAATCGAGCTTTGGCGACCTGTGTCCGGGGATGGGGCGAAGTATTTGAAGGCGCCTTATCTACTGCCTTCATTGCGGGCGGGTGGTTGGCTTATTGCGTGTCGCAAGCCATAGAAATGAGTTACTGAAAAGATGGTCCTCCGATAACCTTACACGTAGATACATGGCGACTGGAGCACGAACGTGCCCTCAAGATTGCAAGAAGAAATCAAGAAACGCGATCCCTTCGATTCGATTCAGCAGGAGGCGATTCTCAATTTGCTGCGAACGAGTGATCAGCTGCACAATCGACTTGGTCGGCTCTTTCGCCAGTTCGATTTGACACCGTCGCAATACAACGTGCTGCGGATTCTGCGCGGCGAAGGGAAACCGATTCCGAGTTTGGAAATTGCTTCGCGCGTCATTCAGGTGGTGCCGGCGATCACGGGGCTGATTGATCGACTTGAGAAGCAGAATTTGGTGCAACGGAAGCGGTGCCTAGAAGATCGGCGAGTGGTGTATGTCGCAATTACGCGTAAGGGTACAGAGTTACTCCCAAAGATCGATCAGCCGCTAGAGGCGCTACAAGCGGAGCTGATGAAGGTGCATTCGAAGGCGGAGCTGACACAGCTGATTGGGCTATTAGAGAAGACGCGCGAAGGGTTTACGGCGCTCGATGTGCCGCCGCAGTAGAAGCGTTGCCTTGTGTTTGTGTAAGATTGGGGCCGCAGTAGGAGAGTCAGGTTCCCCCGTGCGGAGGCCAAGATGATCGAGATCGGTCCGACCGTCGATTTTGTTTGCAAGATGCTATTGGGGAATCCAGCACATTCTCGGCTCACGATCCATTTTCTTAATACGGTGTTGCGAACGGAGTCACCGATCGTCGAGGTTGAATACCTCAAATCCGACTGTGCTGCGAGAATTTGGAAGAAGAAATGCTAAATCGTATGATTACTGATAAAGCCAAGCAGTTGTACGAACAAGAAAGTGACTTTTGGTCTGCGGAACTAATTGGCGAGCTTGAGAATCGACAACGTGGCTTAGCTTTTAGTTGGGCGAAGAGCTGCTTCGCTGCATTCTGGTCACAATACAGCGTAGAGGCGCCATGTGATTACGAAGCACAACTGCGAGAGCTAGACAATGAAGTTCAATGTGTCGATGACTTAATGAAAACGGCCGAAGCATTGGAGCAAAACCGAGATGACACTGTTAGTCTTGCATTTGCTCATCTCTTCATGTCTAAGTTCTGCTTTCTTAGACACGACAACCACTATCGCAAACACCTCATTTACGCCATGGGTCTCCTGGGAAACCAAGGTTTTTTTCGCCAGTCTTCAATTGACTTTTTGTTGCAGTTAGCACTTGAGCTGTTGGAGCGTAAAGATCGCGTCTAGCGGCAAATCAAAGGGGCCAGAACACATAGCCACCCCACTCGCAACCTTAAGATTTCGACGGAACACGCATGCGCGAACCAAATTCGCGGATCGGCGTATTTACTTTACATGTAAAGTATTTTATTCTGGTCCCGCGAAATGGAGGTTTAAACCATGTTCACCCTGCGAAAAGCCGCCGATCGAGGCTCGTTTGATCATGGCTGGCTCAAGACCCACCACACGTTTTCCTTTGGCGAGTATCAGGACGAGAACCATATGGAGTTTCGCGCGCTGCGGGTGATGAATGAGGACTTTATCGCCGCGGGGCAAGGCTTTGGCATGCATGGCCATCGCGATATGGAAATCGTCACGCTGATGCTCGAGGGGCAACTTGCGCATCGCGATAGCCTCGGCAATACGGAAGTGTTGTCGCCGGGCGAACTGCAACGCATGACGGCCGGAACGGGGATTCGCCATGGCGAGTTCAATCCTTCGCCGAGTGCGCCTGCCCACCTTTATCAAATTTGGCTCTTTCCCGAAAAGGAAGGACTGGCGCCGAGTTATGAGCAGAAGAAGATCGATTTCGGTCACAATGCCTGGACGCTGGCCGCTTCGCGCGACGCCCGTGATGGCGCGCTTCGTATCCATCAAGATGCGGAGATTCGCCTCGCTCGCGTTGAGCAGGGTAAGCAACTCGTTTACACGCTTGCGCCGGGTCGATCGGCTTGGCTGCAAGTGCTGCGCGGCGATGTTGCCTTCGCTGGAAATGCACTTTCGGCGGGCGATGGCGTTGCGATCAGTAAGGAAACTCAGGTAGAGGTCACTGCTACATCGAATGCGGAACTTCTGTTGTTTGATCTAGCCTAAAACTTATTCCCATCTGAGAGTTTGATCGAAAGGATAGACGAGATGAATCAACCATTCCGCGCGGCTGGGTCGATTGCTGGCCGCGCGATGCTGGTGGCGATTTTTCTGATGAGCGCGCTGGGCAACAAGATCCCCAACTTCAAGGGAGTTGTTACCGCGATGGAGGGACAAGGAATCCCTGCGGCGAACTTTATGCTGCTGGGAGCAATTACCTTTCTCTTGGCGGGCGGTGTGTCCGTTCTGTTGGGTTACAAAGCCCGTTTTGGCGCGTCGCTGCTGCTCATCTTTCTTGCTTTGGCGACTTACTACTTTCACGATTTCTGGAAAGCCCCGCTCGAGCTTGCCCAGGGGGAGATGATTCAGTTCATGAAAAATACCGCCTTGGCTGGCGCGATGGTGTTCATTATCGCCAATGGCGCCGGGGCAGGCAGCGTGGATAATCTCGCTTCGAATAAGCCTCAGAAGCTATCCGGATTGAAATTCGAGTCAATCACGCTTTTTATGCGGCTGCGTTGTACTGGAACTTGGCGAGTGTTTTCTCGGG
>JBKJSI010000266.1:0-6649 GCA_046595915.1 Pirellulaceae bacterium | reverse complement strand
AAGACAACTCATCAAAAGTGTGCTTGGCGAGTTCTTCCAAAGGCCGAGGAAAAAATGCGAGCGGAAGCTGTCGATCTCGAGGCGTGACCCAATACGAGAGAGGGCGCTCCTTGATGGTGACATCCTCGGCGCGCAAGATCGCACTGGAAATGCGGTCGTATTCCGAACGAAGCCGTAGGTCTTCTAGCGTCCGCTGCCTTGCGGAAGGCATGTGCCGCTCCCCTATGATCTAACGAGTAAGGCGCAATTCGATTCGCGCGGACCGCGTCATTCGCGGTTCGCCATGCAATTTTGCCGGCCCAACAGGGAGAGGAGGGTGGAACGGTCTAAACAGATGGAGGTGTATTCACCTCGATTCATGTTATTTTCCACTCGCCGAACAAAAACGGCAAGGCTCAAATGCCGATCTAGTGCGGCATATTTTCCCGTGAAACGCCATTGCAGGCCGATAGCGGGCAGGAAATTCACCTAAGCCGGTTTCATCGCAAATTAACTAAGCCGCCGCAACAGAGTGGCGACTCCATCCATTCACCAAACCGCTCCTGATCGCCATGAAAATTGCCTATCTCACCGCCGGCGCCGCAGGCATGTTTTGCGGCAGCTGCATGCATGACAACACCTTGGCACGGGCGATGATTGCCCAAGGCGCGGATGTTCAGCTGATTCCGCTTTACACGCCAATCCGCACCGACGAAGAAAATGTCAGCTCCGACAAGCTCTTCTTTGGCGGGATCAATGTCTATTTGCAACAGAATGTGCCTGGTTATCGTTATCTGCCGCGTTGGCTGGCAAAGGCTCTCGATCAAAAATGGCTGATTAAATGGGCAACCAGTAAGTCGACTTCCATCAGTGCCGAGTCGCTGGGACCACTCGCCGTTTCCATGCTTCGGGGTAGAGAGGGCTTTCAAAAAACCGAGGTCGATCGGCTCGCGGAATGGCTGGCGGGCGACCTTCGGCCTGATGTGGTGGTGCTCACCAACATGCTGATTGCCGGCTGCGCGCCGGCGATTAAGGAGCGGCTGAAAACGAAGATCGTCGTGACGCTCCAGGGGGACGATATTTTTCTCGATGGGCTCACGGAACCCTATAAAACGCAGGCTTTTCGTGAGATCAAAACACTCTCGGCGTCGGTTGATGCCTATATCACGGCGAGCACTTATTACGCCGACTATATGGCGAAGTACTTAGGAATTCATCGCAACAAAATCGAAGTCTTGCCCCTGGGACTCGATTTGGCTGATTTCACTGAGTTCGCCCCCCCCAACCCGTTGCCGACCCGGCCAAGCGATCGACCGCCGACGATTGGTTATTTGGCGCGGATTGCTCCTGAGAAGGGATTTCATTTACTCGTGGACGCGTTTCTTGAAATTCGTCGTCGAGGTCGAAACGAGGTGCGGTTGGAAGCGGCTGGCTGGCTGGGTGACCATCGACGAACTTATTTTGAACAGCAACTGAGTAAGTTGCGCGCCGCCGGTGCTGAGTCCCATTTTTGTTATTGGGGCGCTGTAAGTCGTGAAGAGAAGTTGAGTTTCCTGAAATCGATCGACGTGCTCAGCGTTCCAACAGTCTATCAAGAACCGAAAGGCCTATTTGTCCTGGAAGCGATGGCGGCAGGGGTGCCGGTTGTGCAGCCCAAACATGGCGGTTTCCCGGAGCTTGTCGAACAAACTGGAGGTGGCGTCTTGGTTGCGCCGGGAGATGCATCAGCTATCGCGGACGGAATATTGGGACTTTTGGACAATGAATCGCTCCGCGAAAGCCTCTCTGAACAGGGGCGAAAATCGGTACATTTTGGTCGTAATGGAAAGGCGATGGCTTCATCGCATCTTGAGTTTATGAAACGACTTACATCGAAATAGCCTAGAGCTGTGAATTTGCGAACCGGTTTGAACACCGCTTTGTTGATTTCGGCGTCTCAAAAAATCGCCGATTTCGCCATTTTGAGTCTTGCGAGTGAGAACAAAACGACTATAAATACCAATGGCGCGGCATGAATCATTTGCTTTCTGCTGCTAGCAAGACGGTGTTGCGACCAACTTGCAGTAGCGATTTTTCACTGGAGCTGGTTTATGCCCAAATCGTTAGCCCCGCATCGCGGGGTGCGTGGACGTTCTGCGTTCACGCTGGTTGAATTGCTTGTAGTTATCGCCATTATTGGCGTTCTGGTGAGCTTATTGCTCCCCGCCGTTCAGGCTGCGCGCGAAGCTGCTCGCCGCATGTCATGCACGAATAATCTGAAGCAGATTGTTCTTGCCGCACATAACTTCCATGACACTCGGAATCGTCTTCCACCCGGTGTGATGGGGCCAAACTCGGGCTTGGAAGCGCTTGGCTCGACGCTTACGAACGACCCCTACAACGGCATCATCGCCTTGACTCTGCCGTTCATGGAACAACAGCCGACGTATGACCTGATTGAGCCTGCGATTGTCAACATGGACGTTTATGGACAGGGTAACTGGTCCAGCTTTGGTGGATCTTGGACCGCTGCCGCGACCGTGATCCCAACCCTGACCTGCCCATCCGATTACATGACCGGAGATCGTGGCCCTCGCACCATCTTCTGCGGATACAGCTTGCCGACCACTGGCACTGCCTCGGTCGTGAACTGGGGCTGGACTGCTCCGAATGGCCCTTATCAGCGCGGTTCGACCAACTACATCGGCGTAAATGGCGCCAACGGCGACTTTGCCCATATGGGCGCTGCCGACCTTCAATCCGCCTCCCCGAACAATCAGTGGGGCAACTTCCAAGGCGTCAACGTGAATCGCAACAAGCGACGCTCGCTTGCCTCCATCACGGACGGCACGAGCAATACGTTGTACATGGGCGAAAATATCTTTCATCGTCCGGATCCATCGGCAACGACCAAGCTAGTTGCTTACGGCAACAATCCTTGGATGGCAGGCACCGCGTTCGGCATTAACTGGCCTTTGACTTACGCACCTGGTCACTGGCCAAAGTTCTCTTCCCGCCATTCAGGTACCGTGAATTTCTCTTTGTGCGATGGGTCTGTGCGAGGAATTGCCACCACGGCTGACGCGCAGACAGTCCTCCGCCCGCTGGCGGGTATCCAAGACGCAATTCCGTTCCAGATGCCATAGTTTGTGATCGTTGCTTCAAATTTTCCCTGGCAAGCAAGAGTTGCGTCTTCTTGCCAGGGTTTTCTGAAGCTGAAACTTGCTAGTAACTGTTAATTTTGTGTTGAGTCGACCACTGGATTTCTACTTTCCCGCGTGCATTTTGTTGCACGCGGGAGTTTTCATTGAGGAGCTTTATGCGACACGGTAACTTCCTTGCACTGCTTGTGCTTTGCGGACTTCTTGCTTCAGCGATTGGTTGTGGTCCTTCTGGGCCTACGACGGTTAAGCCGGCCGCGAATGGCGGCGCAACCCCCGCAACGGGCGCAGCATCCGAGGCAGCCGCCGTACCATAAGCCGAAGCATTCGGTCTACAAACTGTCCAAACCACACAACTTTGTTGCACAAATGTTGACCTAGGCACAAGCCACATCGTGCTAGTTCGACGTCCCGAATCATGGGTCGCAAGCCCAATGCCTACAACAGCTTGCGACTTTTTCTTGATTGGGAACGGAAGTTGTAATTGGATTTCTTGAAAAAAGGCTCGTCGAGTCTCGCGCAGATTTTATGCGCGCATCTATTGCATTTCCGCTCAGCAGTTCTATTATGCGAGCGGCGCGGCATGTTGTAGGTATTCGCTCGCGGCAA
Source organism: Pirellulaceae bacterium (assembly GCA_046595915.1). Classification (GTDB taxonomy): domain Bacteria; phylum Planctomycetota; class Planctomycetia; order Pirellulales; family Pirellulaceae; genus JBKJSI01. The sequence continues at coordinate 2,921 of JBKJSI010000266.1, read as the reverse complement.
AGAGTTGCGTCCTAGCTCGAGCGGCATTTTTTCTTGTTTTTCGGAGATGTGGCATGCCGTTTTTTGTTCGACCTCGTTCGAGGTCCCGCTCCCGGTGCGCTTTCACCTTGGTGGAACTACTGGTGGTAATCGCAATTATTGGAGTTTTGGTCAGCCTATTGCTGCCAGCCGTTCAAGCCGCGCGCGAAGCCGCTCGGCGAATGCAATGCACCAACAATCTCAAGCAGATTGGCATCGCGGTGCATAATTTTCACGACACCAATAACCGCCTAGCGCCGGGGTTTATGGGTCCCAATCGGGACATGTCGAGTGGGTTTATCACCGATGACCCGTATACAAGCGCGCTAACGCTCATGCTGCCATTCATGGAGCAGCAGCCTGTTTACGATCAGATTGAGCCCGTGTGTGTCAACATGAACCTTTATGCCGTCTCTGGCAGCCCGGATTACAACTGGTCGTCGAATGCCGGCGCTTATGCAATGTCCTCGACGGTCATTCCAAGCTTTAAGTGCCCTTCGTCATCGATGGACGGCTCAACCGGACCTGAGACGCTATTTGGAACTTGGTCGGTTCCCGCGTCGACGGTTACGGCTGCAAGCCAAGACCGTTGGAGTTGGGGAATTGCCACCGTTAACAATCGCGGCATTACCAACTACTTTCCGGTTGAAGGCGCCAATGGACCTCATCCCTCCGCCAAGCTTTATGAGGGCGCGTTCGTCAATCGAAACTACAAGCGCACCCTTGCCAGCATCACCGATGGCACGAGCAATACGCTCGCGTTTGGCGAGAATATTTATTTCAACACCAATACGACTTCGCCAACGATGGCGGTCGCGGCGGGAAATATTCCGTGGATCTCGGGGTCTGTCTTCAATACGAACTGGGGACTTTCGACCAAGCCTGTCCGACGCCCCTGCTTTAGCTCCCTCCATTCAGGCGTCGTCAACTTTGCACTATGTGATGGCTCGGTCCGCTCGATTTCGAAGACCGTCGATACGCTTTCGGTGCTAGTCCCCTACGGGGGTATTCGCGACGCGGTTGTTTTTCAAACGCCATAGTCGGATCCCTTGAATCTAGCCTTCAAGTGATTTTGGGCCGTCATCGCACGAACTATTTCGCCGATGGCGGCCTTTCTTTCGCCGCGCGCAATGCGTCCCTCGGCGTTCGCTCGAAAGAGAAGCTTCTTCAGTAATTATGCAGCGAGTTGATGTAGCTGAAATCGCTTTATTTCAGTGCAAACTCTCACAATTTTATCTGCATAAACACAATGAACACCTTTGTTCTAATTTCAACTACTTGATTCTTATTTTCAATGAACAATGAATTGGAGCCGACTCCTATGACAATCAAAACCATGTTTGTATTGCTGACCTTGTGTTCGCTGTTCTCCGCTGTTACGGGCTGTGGAAATAGTACGAACACAGCCGTGACGCCTTCAAAAGACAAGGCTCCGCCCCCCACTGCAGCTCCAGTTTCGGGCGCCGACTCCACCTAGTTAATGGGGCCGTGGAGCGTGGTCGTTAGTATCAAAGATTACGCGGTGAAATCGGTTCACTGCGTTCGGAAGTCTCGGCCCATGACCTCGCTCAAGCGTCGAAGGTTCTCAAGAAGTAAGTCGAATTGAGTAAAGCTGAGTGTTTGAGCGCCATCGGAAAGAGCGCGGTCAGGATCTGGATGCACTTCGATCATGAGCCCATCCGCGCCCGCGGCGAGTCCGGCGAGCGCCATTGGCGCGACATATTTTCGCTTACCAGTTCCGTGGCTTGGATCCACGAGCACTGGAAGGTGCGAGACCTCTTTCACACAGGGAACAATCGAAAGATCGAGTGTATTTCGAGTGTGATCCGCGAACGTTCGGACACCGCGCTCGCACAAAATAACTTGCTTGTTGCCGCCAGCGAGAATGTACTCGGCAGCCATAAGCCATTCTTCAAGCGTGGCGGACATCCCACGCTTTAGTAGAACGGGCTTGTTCGCTTTCCCCAAGCGCTTGAGCAAAGAGTAGTTTTGCATGTTCCTGGCCCCGACCTGCATGACATCGGCGGCCTGCTCGACGGCGTCGGCATGTGATGATTCCATCACTTCGGTGACGATGCCAATTCCCGTTTTTTCACGAGCTTTTTCGAGAATTCTTAACCCTTCATGCTCCATTCCCTGGAAAGCATAAGGGCTCGTGCGCGGCTTAAATGCGCCTGCCCTTAAGAGTTTTACGCCTCGAGACACAAGATATTCCGCCGTGCGCAAGACAAGGTCTTCGCTTTCCACGGAGCAGGGGCCAGCGACGATCGCAAACTCTTTCGCGCCAACTTTTGCCATCGGCAACTCGACAACGGAATCATCGAGATGCATTTCCCGGCTAGCGAGCTTGTAGGGCTTGGTAACTCGCAGGAGTTCCTTGACTCCTGGTAAACAGGCGAGCCCTTCGGGATCAATTGCGCTGAGGTTGCCGGTAACGCCGATGGCGGTGCGTGTCGCGCCGGGGAGCGAATGAGGGGTGAGGCCCATTTCGCGAATAACGGTCGCGACATGGGCGACCTGATCCGCCGTTGCCAAGCTCGACATGACGATGAGCATGCGAATTCTCGCGCTGGTAAGTGTTATTCGGCGGATTTTCTTGGCTCGCGCCGAAAGACGGCGACGACATCCTCGACCGGAACGACAAACAATTGATTGTCGGATTCAAAGTCGACAGGAATCGCATTCTTGGGATGAAAGAGCACCTTATCGTATTGTCGCAGCGGAACGTTCTCATCGTTCTCCACCTGCGCTGAGATCGTTACGATACGTCCCGTAATGGTGGGAATTTCCGCCTGATCAGGTAGCGCGATCCCCCCCTTGGTGTGGCGCTTCGGCTCATCCTTTCGAACCAATACGCGATTTCCAATCGGCTCGACATGTTCCAGTGGCTTGGTCTTACTCAT
>JBKJSI010000195.1:0-15204 GCA_046595915.1 Pirellulaceae bacterium | reverse complement strand
CCACCGACAACCAGGGAGGCGTCGGGCCAACTGTTAATTCGCAAATCCTCAACTATTATCGCCTTCAAAATAACATCAATGCCGAGGAAGCGAGGTTCATGGCTTTGGTCACGAACTACCAGACCACGGTCCTCAACGCCAATCGCGAAGCGGAAGACGCACTTGTCGCCTACCTGCAATCTCAACAGCAAGCGTTGGTGCTGCGAAAAGGCGTCGCAGCGGCTACTCAAGCTCGTGATCTCACGAGCCTACTCTATCGCGGCGGACGCGCCGACTTCGGTCGGGTGTTTGTCGCGCAACTGACGCTTGTTCAGCAACAAGACTTGCTCGCCCAAGCTGAAGGGAGCATCGCCGCGAATCTCGTTCGCGTCTATCGCTCCATGGGCGGTGGCTGGGAATTGCGGCTGCCGGAGAATGAAGCGGCGGTTGCCCTGCCTGCTCCTGTGCCTCCCGATGATGAGCCGCCCGCGAAGATTGGTAACGAAGAGACCGATCCCCCTAAGCCAGATCCGATTCCTTAGTTAGCGAGGGCTTAGGGAGTAGGGATCGCGGCGTCAGATCGTGCTCACGGAACAGAAGCGAGGTTGGCTATGACAACAAAATGGCATTTTCTATTCGCGATTGCTTGGCTGGCCTCGATGGCCCAGCCGCTCTGGGCTCAGGAATCGTCGGTAAGTGAACTACCGCTTTGCCAACGACTGAAGTCGCGCTGCGTGGTCGCTCCCTATTGCCCCAAAGTTGCGCCCTGTGCTCCCTGTTACGCACTTCAGGTGAGTTGCATCCCCTACTGCAAAAAGCCCGACGTCGCATGCGCCGAAGTTTGTTTCGAATGGTGTACCAGCATTTACTGCAAGAAGTGCGAGCCATGCTACCCTGGCGATCCATGCGAACGACAAGTCTGGCATCCACCGCCATGCCAGCCGTTATGCGCAGCTGAATTGGACGAACCAGTCGGCACAGCAATGATCGCGCGTCGATTCGCTTACTAGCAATCCGCCCACCTAGCCCGATCCGGGTGGCGGGGGCGCACCGCGCAGCGGAAGCCCCCGCATTGCGGATGAAATCTTGTGTAACATGCCCTAAGCGTTGTTCGAGCGGTGAAAATGAACATGCCGCCAGCGCCCGTCCCGTTTCTCCCAGACGCGGCTTTCTTCGCACTGCACCGTTTGTGGGCTGCCATTTGCATCGACAACTTGAACAAGCCGGACATAGCTCACGACGCCGGCGTCATTCCCCAGAATGCGGACATGCGGCGATACAAGCGTGTTCTGCTTAGGTGTTCTCGTCCCGCCAAGCTCGAAATAGAAGCGATGAAACTCCAACCCTGCAACAAGGTGCCCCCGAGCTTCGGGCTCAAAACAGGTGATCGTGGGGTCGCAGAGTTGGGCATACGATTCCCAATCTCGAGCGGCGATGGTGGATAACAATTTTCGAGTAAGTTCAATCAGTTCCTGTTCCATCGTCAACATGTTGCGGCTCCGGCGTGGTTCCCTGGGCAATTCACGGCAAATAGGTCAGTTTGCCGCAAGCGGTTGATGATACCTACAGCCGGGTTGGGGACAAGCCACGACGCACGCAGCGCTTCACGGATACTTTCGTAGCGGTTTACGAGCCGTTTTCGGAGGCGTTTTTACCTTCGGCTGGGGTTCCTCTTCTTCCTCGGAAGCACTGGCGACTTCAAGGTCATATCTTGGAGCAGAGACTGCATAACCGAATTCTCCAATTTCCGAGTCACCGTCGACGCGGATGATTCGCTGCAACTCGGTGACTCGATAATCGCGTCCGGTTAACGGGCTTCGTGTGAGCAACCGAGATGCTTCGGTTTCCCCTAACGCGTGGTCGAGGGCGATCAGCATGACTTCACAGTGAACTCGATCGCTCGCTTGCCAGCGCATCCCCTCTTCGATATCGACGAGCAACATTAGTCGGGTCAAAAGAGGGTCGGAATCTGATCTCGCGAGCCGCTGAAGATCGCTTTGCAAATCGCGGATCGTGGCGTTGCGATCAGCAAAGGGCGTTTCGCAACTCTGAATCAAACGACGCATATTTTCCAAATAGTAGATCTCATCGGCATCGACATGGGCATGAAGCCAAATTCCAAAATCCTTGGGCCCGCCATGATCATCGATCGCCGCTTGCAACTCGTCGGTCGCTAGCGTGAGAGCCTGGCCGTCACGAATCATTTCAAAAAAGTGGAGGGCCCTGGCGCGTTCACCTCGCCAAATTCGGTCATCGGCCGGCCATTCAAGGAGAGACTGGGCAAGCAAGTCGCGAAACTTGCTAACTTCATTCACTTCGCAGGCGGGAGAACCCAGTATCGTTTCAAGTAGCTTAAGCGCCGAGGTTCGCAGCTTTGCGGCAAGAACACGGCTCTCAAGATGCGGCTGCGAAGCAAGAATTTGAATCGATCGCCAGTTGCGCTGAAAGATTTGCGTCACCCCCTGCCGCTCTCCTCGTCGTAATGCGAGTCCGCCGACAGTCAGCTCAAGCTTGATCGCCGTTTCGATGCAGGGAATGAAGTGAGCCGCGAAAAGAGAGCCCTCATCAAATCGAAGATCGATCGTCCAGTCTTCAGCGCGAGAGAATTGATCGAGATCTTTTCGCAGGTCGGCATACTCTTTAGCCAGCCGATCGATCTCAGCGATGTGCCGTTCAGCGACAACGAAGTCACCTTGAGGGAAAACGTACGCGAGCCGGCGATCGAGATGATTCAGTTGCGCCGTCGAAGTGATTGACTTCAGCGGGTTGTTAGCATTGTTGCCCGGGTTCTCCGTCTTCACGGTTGCAAACTGCCGAGGCAGCCCGCTTTCCGCTTCGACTCGAAAAAGCTCATCGCGCAAAAACGCGTTTTCCGTGCAGCGCGTGAATTTGAGTTCCGCGTAACGCGCCAAATACTCGCGAGTGGTCTTGGGTGCGGCAGTTGTTGGCCGCGCTGACTCACGACAGCCGATGAACAACAGCACAACGATCAAACTACAACAGCAACGCATCGGGCGCATCCCTGCAACCGCGAAACCAAAACAGGCCCGGATTATCGCTTGCGGGGCCGTTTTGGCGAAGGCGGATCGCCCGGTAATTGTAACTTTGCGAGATCAGAAAACTCGACGAGCTCCGCGATGCCAGCTTTGGCCATATCCGAGCCGGAGATGTATTTGCCGGGAACCGACCATTCCAAGAGCAGTTTTTCGTCACAGTTAAACAGTTTCGCTAGCATTGCATCCATCTCACCTTCGAGCGCGCGGAAGTGGCGCGCCCACTCGGCGGCTTCGTGGATACCGACGTTCTCTTCACTCTGCCATTTCATGGGGTGAAAGAGAGCCATGCTCAGTGGCGTAACCAATCGACGCTGGCACGCGGCAAAGGGCCAAAGCGCGGCGGAAGAACATTCGCCAGTAACGATCCCAGTCGCGCGCAGGCGGCGGACCAAAATCAAATTGGCAAGCGCGATCGCCGTATAAGGACTACCGCCAGGCGAATCAAAATAAAGAGTGCACTCCCCGCCGCGCGGAACGCCGAGCAATTTATCCGTGATGTCAGTCTCATGGTCGGTAAGCTCACCAACTACGGCGACTTCGAGTGGCAGATCCTCTTCCTCTTCTTCTCGTGCCATGCAAATCGATTCCTAGATCATTCGACAAAGGAGCAGCGCCAATCAACCAGTGCGCCGCGGAACGAGAATCTTTACGGCTCTTCGGGTTCGCCAACTCGGCGTAGATATTCGGCAAGGTGTGCCTGGAGGTCGATCAAGTTTTGCCACTGCCGCATTTCGAGCGACATCCGATTGCTTTTAGGATCAGAAGCAACCGAAGAAATAAGGCCGCGCAGCCGCACGTGCATATATTCCAAAAGCTCAGAAAGCTGCGCTTTTTGGGAAGCGGTCAACTTGCGTGGAAGCTTGGGCGCATCGAGATGATGTAGCGCGGCCTGCAAATCGGGCGACTCGGAATAGCCGAGCTCAAAACCAAATTGAGAGGTTCCTGATGTCTTACTGTATTGCTCGGGATCGACGGTTTCATCGTCGACGTTAGAGGCATGCCGCAGTTGTGATAAGCGATGCGCGATTTCGTCCCGTGTACCAAAAAGGAGAACGGAGCGCCCAACACGAATCACGTCGCCGAATCGAAGAATGCGCAACTGCACATCTTCTTCGTTCACCTTCGTACCATTGGTGCTTTCCAGGTCGGTCAGAACATACTGGCCATCATCCTCTTGAATCTTGAGGTGGCAGCGGCTCACCCGTTCATCATTTAGCTGGATCGTATTTCCCTCTTCGCGACCGACAAAAACGGGGACGCCCAGATTGTCAAAAATCCGACCCCGGTCGGCGCCTTCCATCACTCGCAGCGTAATCCCCGACATTCCCGTCCAACCCCTCATTCAGGGAATCGACCAATCCCCATTTGGATGGCCTAGTTCTAAACACAAGCTGGGAAACGCCTTACGCTCAGGGATGCAAAACCCAAGCGAGACGAGCAACAAGGGGCGCCAGCCGCAATCTTTATCTTAGTCGGTTAACAAAGGCATGGCCAATGGCATTGCATGCAACGTAGGTTGCCAGTTTTCGGTTTTCGCCCTATCTTGAGCCCCTGTAGGAAGTTGCACCCGTAGCTCAATTGGATAGAGCATCGGTCTTCGGAACCGAGGGTTAGGGGTTCGAATCCCTTCGGGTGTAGTTAAGGCCGCCAGACGCGGCCTTTTCCGTAAGTGGCGTGTAGTCAATCGCTTGCGGCGGAATCCGGCTACTTCCGTCGCCAATAATCGGCTTCCTTGAAGCCCAACTCCGTTGCCTTTGCGGCAATTGCTATCCGGTAACGTTTGGCGTCGAGCGGGTAGCCCGCAGTTGGCGCCAACCCAGGAATCTTCTCCGTCCAAAAAGCATTCCACTCGACCATGCAGAGCTCGCGGACATATTTCGCCATCATCGAAGCGGCAGCCGTAGGCGGGAATCGCTCGGCTTTGGCACAAAAACGGATTTCGCATTTGCCTTGGGAGCTCGTCCAGCAGTAGGCGCTTTCGGCTTCGCTTTCGCGGAGAATTTTGATTTGGAACTCGGGAAAAAAATGCGTCAGTAACGCGAAGTAGCGATCGCGACCGCCATGCTTATCGCAAAGTATGATTATGTCTTCGGCTGCATGGTCACCAGTAGAGCCATTTCGATCGAATTTCGTGAGTAGCCCGCGAACAAGCTCCATGGTCGTTTCCGAGAGTACTTCCGCTTTGTTGTTACTAATCGCGAGCTGGCGATTGAATTCACACGGAAAGAGAAGACGGCCAGCAAAGTGCCTGATCGCGACGCCGATGCTTTGCAGTGCGGCTTGAATTGCGTCAATCTCAGTGAACGAAAGTAGTTGACAATTGGTCGTTGGCTGCCTCGGAGCAGCGCCGCTTCTCCATCGCTGATTTGCCGCCCCAATGCTAAATGCGGAGTCAAACCAATTTCGGAAAAGATCTACATCGGCAACTGGCCCGCTGCAGATTGCAGTCAATGCGAGCACGCTTCGCTCTAGCGCTTCTAGTCCTTTGCCCGATTGATAAACCTTTTTTGAATCATCAATGATGATTCCGGGTTTCGTTGCATGCGGAGTCTGTGAGGCGCAACGCAGAGTTGGGTAAAGCCTTTCAACCCAATCTTCCGGCTTGAGAGGTCCAGGAGCACTCCAAACAGACGCGCAGATCGCCAGAGGACCGAGATTCGGGCCATATCCAGCTTCGTCGACTCCAATCCAAACGGTCATATGGGTCCTATTTGAGATTCTTAGTGCGGAATGGCGCAAGTACGCCAAAAGTGCATGCCTGTGGAACAGCCGATGGACAGTACGGGAACGTTCATAACCCCCAAGTTGGTGTGGCTATCTGCAATCTCGTTCGATTCGTTGAGGCTGAGGTTGCATTCCCTTCGAAAAATGGCAAGTCAATCAATACACAACTTGTTTCCGCGCGGATTGTAATCGCGGCACTCATGATTCGCACCCAGACGGCAGCACCTTACACATGGAATTGCGCACCCACATCCTGCACATTGACGACGACGCGAGCATGACTCTTTTGACCAGAAAATTCCTCGGTGACCATGGCTTTGAAGTCGACGTGCTCAATGACTCGACTCAATGGAAAGAAGTGTTCACCGCGGCCCACGCCGTAGTGATCTTGGATATCGAGATGCCGCATGTCTCAGGGATTGAGATTCTCGATGAACTCAAGCGCCGCCATCCCGATGTGGGCGCAATCATGCTCACCGGCTTGGTAAAGGTAACCAGCTTAATGACTTCACGCCGTTTAGGCGCGGATTACTGCTACTTCAAGCCGCTGAAGAAGAAAGAGCTTTTGCTTCAATCCGTCGAGCATCTATTTGCTCAACAGCAACACTGGATGGAAGCTGCCGTGAGTCTCTCGAAGCAGCGAAAAAAACTGCAATCCGCATAGTACGTCGCGAATAGACTTCAAACCAATTCGTGAATTACCTTTCGCTGATCGACAAGATACTGCGGGCGGTCAACCATATCAAAAAGCTGCTGCAAATTCATGTCGATTGCGAAACACTAACCCGAAGCCTTCAATTCCGCCAAGTGCTGCGCCGTCCCCACCAACCGGTCCCAATTCGCATTGATATATTCCGGTGGCCCGCCGACCTGAGCAACGTAAGTGGCGAGTAGCTCGGTCTGCACCATCTCAATGGCGTTCCAAGGGCAAACCGTCAACTCGTAAGGATTCGTCTTCTTCTGCGGAATGTGAACGCAAACTTCGCAGCCCACGCAACGCTCATAATCAATCTGGCAAAAGGCCTGATTCCCCTTCACGCCATGATTGAGCTCAATCAGGTTGATGCAATCAACCGGGCAGACTTCGAGGCATGACTCGCAGCCCGTGCAGTTGTCGGCATTAATAACCGCAATTTCTTTAGGCAGCTTTTTGCGTGGTCCCTGTTTTGCCATCTGCCTGCACTACCTATCGATGAGGTCAGTCCCAAGAGCCCCGAGCGCCTGAGCCCGGAGCGTTAGCGACGGGAGTTTTCATCGCCGCAAAACGCTCCCGTCGCTAACGCTCGGGGCTCACGTGGGACTCTTCTTTATCGGCCAAGTTCGTGACAATTTTCACAAAGCCAACACCCAGATTATAGGCCGCTGTGGAATCTGGGCAATCGCGGCTTTTCGAATTCGATCCGCCGCTAAGTCATGAATTTGCCGACACTTACGGCATTACCGAGCCGGAATCCGTTCTCCCCGCAAAATATCTTGTGGCGTTTGCCGCTCCCGAATCAAATGAGCTTCCCCCTCCTCCAGCAAGACTTCCGCCGTCAAAGGCTTCGAATTGTAGTTCGAAGCCATCACATGACCGTAAGCGCCAGCACACTCGATCACGAGCATGTCGCCCACCTGAGCCGAAGGCAACTCTCGAGCACACACAAACCCGCCCTCGGTCTGCGTAAAGATGTCGCCTGACTCGCATAGCGGTCCGCCCACAATCGCGTTCCGCATCGGCGTCGATTCGGGCACCGCAATCGACATCGGGTGATACGAGCCATAGAGAATCGGCCTCGCCAGATTATTGAAGCCCGCATCGAGCAGATAAAACGTATTGTCGTCCATCTGCTTGATCGCGCGAATTTCGGAGATCAAATAACCGGACTCGGCAACCAGATATCGCCCCGGCTCGATCTCCAGCGAAATCTTGTGGCCAAACTTCTGTTCGAGCTTGGTGCGTGTCGCATCCCAAAGTTCAAAATATTTATCGAGATCGACGTAGGTCTGCTTCTCGTTGTAAGGAATCGGCAAGCCGCCGCCGGCGCTGATCGTCTTGATCGTGCGACCGACTTTTTCCGCAGCCGCTTCCATGGCAACGCAAACCTGCGAAAGATGTTCGAGATCCGTCCCAGAACCGATATGCATATGCAGGCCCTCGATCGCAAGGCCGCTATGATCGGCGAGCCGAATGCAATGCTCTAGATCGGCATGCCAAATCCCATGCTTCGATTGCTTGCCGCCCGTGTTCGTCTTTTGGCTATGCCCATGCCCAAAACCAGGATTGATCCGCAGCGTAATCCCCCGCCCCGGCGCAGCCTCACCGAGCTGCGAAATCATATCCGGCGAACCGCAATTCACTGGCAAGCCTTTTTCAACGACGAGCGCGAGCGACCCACGATCAAAAATATCCGCCGTATAAATAATCGGATGCGGATCACCATGATAAGAATAGCCGGCAGCAACTGCCCGCGCCACTTCCCCCGCGCTCACGGCATCCACGACAACACCCTCGCGCCGCATCAAGTCGAGGATCGCAATATTCGAGCAAGCCTTCTGCGCGTAACGAACAACATCAAACGCCTTCAAATCATCAATCCGCTCAATAATCTTCGCCGCGTCATAAACATAAACCGGCGTGCCGAACTTCGCGGCGAGTTCCTTGACATCGTGTCCAGCGATTTCAGTGCGGTAGGGGGAGAACGTTTTTAGGGCGGGCATGGGAATTCCTATTAGCTATCTAAATGCGATTTCAATGGATTGGGTGGCACGCCCTGGAGGTTACTCCTGAAGGGCGTGGGCATGAGCAAATTTCAGTGCAAAATTGGGGCAATGCTGCGGTGCCCTTAATTCTGAGGAAACCACCGACATTGGGGTAGGGGAGATATACTAACTCGACCACAGGTTCGCCACTAAATCAGGCAAATCGCGAGGAGAACCGCAAATGACAGCCAAGGAAAAGGCAGTGCAGTATATTCAGTCGCTTCCAGACGACGTTGCTCTGGGCGAGATTGTTGAACGACTGCGCGTCATTCAAAAGATCGAAAAAGGAATCGCGCAAGCCGATGCGGGCGAATTGACGGATCACGACGAGTTCTTTGATGAACTAGAGGCCGACGATGCGGCGTAACCTCTTCTGGACCAAACAGGCCTTCTCCGCATCCTTTGGGGCTGGTTCAAAGCCGCTCGACATTCTGCACCCAGCTATATTGCGACAACCGAGACGGTGAAACTGTAGATAGATGAAACGAACCCATCGCACCGCTCCCTCCCAATCACATACCTAAAGTCGCTCGCTCGAAAATCTCAATGAACGACATTGAAACCAATTCCAATCAACACCCCCTACCAACCACCGCCCCGCGCTGGTCACTAGACCAAGACCAACAACACGTCATAGCCCGCCTGGAAGGATTCACCGATGTAATCTTCGGCTTCGCCATCTTTACAGCGGCCATGAATCTCAAAGTTCCGGAAAACGCAAAGGATCTGGTGGATCAGAAGTTTGAGTTCTTCGTATTCTTTTGCAACTTCGTTTTTATCACCGCACTCTGGTGGCAGCAGCACCGGATTTTCGCAGCCTACTTCAAGCCAACCCCTTTGGCGATTATCTGCCACTTCGCCTTTTTAGGCTGCACCGCGATGCTCTCCTATCCGCTGCAACTCTACATGCAGCATCACAAAAGCCTCGTCGTGATTCAGACCTATCTCGCGGGCTTCGCGACCGTTTACTTTTTGCAAACGCTACTGATTTTTCTAGGGCGGCAGAATCTGCGGTCCATCCTCACTCCAGAGCAATTCGCCCGCGGGGCCGTCTTCGGCGCCATTTCTGCTGCCCTGGGCGTGGTTTCGCTGATCAGCTTTTCACTGACCTTCGTCATCGGTTCCCTCGGCGGAGCCACCATGTCGCTGCTACCAATCGCGGTTTTTGCCGTTAGGAAAATCGCCAAGGTTTGGGCCCAATCTGCACATCGCGTGCGCACCGCTGGGGGCGAAAAGCAGGAAATTGCCGATTATGACGTGCAATAGCCACCGAAGAGCCCCCAACTTCGGCCGCCGTGATCGCTACGATTCCCCGCCAAAGAGCTTTGCCTGGGCCCCTGAATTCGCGTAGAATCAATGCCGATGTCAGTTAAGTGGCGGGCCAGGCGGGCCCGAGATTGGCATGCCATGGTTGGCGACAGGCAAAATTTCTTGCGAAGGATGCAGCTTTGAGCCCCACATTGAGCGTCGTGTTGCCGGTACGAAATGCAGAATCTTCGCTGCGTAGCCAGGTCGACAAGTTATTAGAAATTCTTCCCGACCTCACCCACCGGTTTGAACTCGTCATTGTCGATGACGGCTCGACCGACCACACGCCCGATATCGTCCAAGATATTCAGGCCGAGTTCCCCCAAGTTCGCTACACCCGACATGCTCAGAACCGTAATTCGCAGAAACCAGCGGACACAGGAATCTCGCAGTGCCGTGGCGACGTCGTCATTGTTCAAGATGAGGCGTCGGAAGTACGTCCCAGCGATATCAAGCGGCTTTGGGAAATGCGGATTGATGGCATTCCCATGCCAACCCTAGGCGGAATCGAACGAACCGATCGAAAGGTCCCGGCGAAGCGATAAGCCAGTCATCGCCTCTGGGAACAGTTAGGTCTACTTGCCGTAGTCGCTCGTGATCTTGCAATTTGGCAGCGCTGCCTGAAGCTTCCGCACAGCGGGTTCGGTAAGTTGGGGATTGTTTTGGATATGTAATTCAATCAGCGCTGTCATCTTCGCGATCGAATCCAACCCCAGATCGGTTAGCCGCTTATTGCCATTCAGATGCAGCCAAAGGATCGTCTTGCAGCTTGCGAGTTCGGCGACGCCGTTGTCCGTGACCCGAGTTCTTGCAGCAAGTACCATGTCAAGTTGCGGAAGTGTTGCGAGAGTGCGGAACGTCTGATCTCCAGTTGCTGTATCGTCTAGTCCTACGTTCCTTAACTTCGTCGCCTTGGCGAGCAGTTGGGCTACAGCCGCATCGGTCATCGCGGGATTTCGACTTAGGCCGAACCCCTCGAGCCGATGCACATCCCTAATCGCGTTCAGGCTTTGGTCGTCGATGCCGCAATTATCGAGGCCGAGCCCCTTGAGCAAGTCGAGTTTGGATAGCCCCTCAATGTCGGCGGTGGTCAGTTGACAACCGGTGATACCCAGCGTCACCAGGTCCGGCATTCGTGTGGGAATTCCCTGCACCCAGCCGCCTGGAATTTCATTGCCAACCACCACGAGTCGGGTGAGTTTTGGCTTCTTGCCTAACTTCGCTAAAAAAGCTCCTGTGCCCGGTGGCAAAGAATCGGCTACCAAAAGATGGATATGTTCGAGTCGACTCAACAAGACAAAGCCTTCGTCGGTCACTTTCGGGAACGCGGTGTGCAACGCAAGGTTTGTGAGACTTTGAGCAACGGAAGGGCTCAGCAAAAGATCGAAACCCTGATCCGTCACTCGCGGGACTTTGCCTAGTTTCGCGCCAAGGGTTAAACTGACTAATCCTCTTGCTTTTCCGATCCGCGCGAGATCATCGTCAGTAATGTCATCTACGGCGCTCGTACTGATGGTGTGAACGAAAAACGGCGTGGCGGGGAGCGTGTCGCCTGACTTCAAATGAACCTGCCCACCTTCTTGATTAAGGATCAGTACATCAAAGCTGGGGAGAGATAGCACCCACGCGGCAAGCACGCGTTCGGAGTCGAATTTTGGCGAGATAACGCCTCCGTTCCATTCGATTTTGCATTGAGGCAGTTGCTCGTGCAGCCTGTTGACGCCTGCTTGCATGACCGCCGTTTCCTTCAAGTCGAGAAAGTTGAGGTAACGGAGTTCCTTCAAACTTTCCAGTCCGGCATCGGTGACACGAGTGACCTTTATTTCCAGCGTCTTGAGGTTCTTCAAGCTTCGCAGGTGTAACAGGCCGTCGTCGGAGAGATCGGAGAGGGAAAGCGAAAGATAGTCGAGTTCGTGGCAATCCTGGAGTTGGCTGACGGCGGCGTCGACGCTGCCGCTCGCAAAAAAGGTCCGAAGCTTCTTTAGATTTTTACAGACGGCAAACGTTTTCCTGGAAATCCGCGTGCCGTGTAGAAAAAGCTCCTCGAGATTTTCGCACTGGGCCAGATGGGGCGCGAGATCGTCTGTAAGGCGTGTATTGGCCAGATAAAGTCGGCGAAGTCGTTTGGCATTTGCAAAAAGTGCCGCATCGGAATCCGTGATCAACGAATTCGCGTCGAGATTGACGCCCGAAACGTAAAAAGCCTTCTTCGGAAGATCGCTGGACAAGACAATCTCATTCACTTGGTTGTCGACTTGCACCGTGCCGCCTAAGGAAATCACCCACTCTGCCAGGACGCGGTCGGAATCGGGTGACGCCGATCGATCCAGCTTGGGTGTCGTCGGATTCGCAGTATTGGTCGAAATCGCCTTCTGGCCGACTCCAAGGAACTGCCTTGCCGCCACTGCCATGAGCGTGGCGCAAATGGCAAATGCGGCAATCCAGATCCCAAGACGGAATTTGGGATTGGTATGGTCTGTGTTCTCTTGCCGCTTCGGCTTCAATTCGCCGGGTGTGCCTGCCACCGACGGTGGAGCAGGTACTACCTCAGGGACACAAGTCACTTGGCCATTGAGCTCAAGCTCCGACTGGCAACGGGCGAGGAGGTCCGCGACTTCTTTGGCGGTTTGATACCGGTTGTCGGGAATTTTTTCGAGCAGCTTGTTGACGATCTTTGCGAGCCAAGCGGGGATCTCAGGCAGAATCTCGCGCAGCGGGCGCGGCGTGTCATCGGCAACGCGGCGAAGAACAGCGATCGTAGTGGAGGCGCGAAAAGGAGGACGCCCGCTGGCCATTTGGTACAGCACGCTGCCGAAGCTGAAGAGGTCGGCGCGGTGGTCAAGATCCTTCCCCATCGCCTGTTCAGGCGCCATATACATCGGAGTGCCGGCGATCATCCCCGTGCGGGTCATGCTGGCGTCGTCAACAACGCGGGCGAGACCAAAATCGGTGATCTTTACCTTTTGATCCGCCCCTGCTTCGAGCAGGATATTGCCCGGCTTAATATCGCGGTGGATGCGGCCTTTTTCATGGGCGGCGGCGAGGCCACTGGCGATCTGACGGGCGATGTGGAGGACTTCATTCGTTTCGAGCGGGCCACTGCCATCGAGCTTTTGGGCGAGGGTTTGGCCGTCAACGCACTCCATGACAAGGTAAGGGAGCGGCTGCTCTTCGACGCTATAAACCTGGACGATGTTTTCATGTTTGATCGCTGCGGCGGCGCGGGCTTCGCGAAGGAATCGCTTCCGAGGGGGCGAAGTTGCTGCTAATTGAGGACTCATCACCTTGATGGCGACGAAACGATGAAGCTTTTCATCAAAGGCCTTGAAGACGATGCCGAAACCGCCCTGGCCGAGAATTTGGAGGATTTCGTAGTGACCGAGCACGCCAAGCGAATCCGGCTTGGTGGAAGTCTGTAAAAAGCTCAGCGCGAGTTCGCGGTCTTCTTCTTTGTCATCATCAGCGCCGCAGCTATCCCTCGGCGTGAAGTCCATCGTGCGGTCGACGGGGCGGGCCTTGTCAGTCTTGGGTGCGCCAACGGCGGGGACTTCAAGAAAGGAGCCCGCAGATTCATGAGACTGGAGGAGTGAGTCGACGCGCCCGCGAAGCTCCGCATTGCCGGCGCAGGCCTTTTCGATAAAAGCCCTTCGTTTGGCCGGGTTTTCGATTTCCAGAGCGGCTTCGAAGATCGCTTGTTCATTCATGGCTGCCTGCGCCGTCTCTGATTAAGTTGCAAACAAAGCCGAAAAAGCTCGGGCTAATCTTACATGCGAGAAAGCACGCCCAGCACGCCAAAATAGTCACTCCGACCGGTCGATTTCCCCTTCGTCCTCGGAAATTTCGCGGTGAAGCCAGGCCCGGGCAAAGGACCATTTCCGCTGCAGAGTTCGTTCCGATACCTCCTGCATATCGGCAATCTGCGAAAGCGTAAGTCCTGTGAAATAGCGAAGTTCGACCAGTTCAGCCGCGGCGGAATCGACAGCTTTGAGCTTCGTTAGGGCCTGATCGAGGGCGACCAGGTCTTCACGTGCGCCCGGCGCAATCGCAAAAACATCCTCAAATTCAACACGGGCGCGATCGCCGCCCTGTTTCAGGCTATTTTTACGGCGGGCCTGATCCACCAAGATCCGCCGCATCGCCTCCGCGGCCGCAGCGAAAAAATGCCGCCGATTGGCAAACTCCGCGTCCCCCTCTTTTCCCGCAAGCCGCAGGTAAGCTTCATTAACGAGCGCCGTGGTTTGCAGGGTTTGGCCAGCCCGCTCATTAGCCAATTGTGAAGCGGCGATTTGGCGCAGTTCTTCGTAAACCAGGGGAAAAAGCGATTTAGCGGCGACAGGATCGCCACCTTGGGCTTTTGCGAGAATTTCCGATCCGGGATGCGGCATGAGGGTAACTACGTTGTGAAATACTTGGCGCTAAGAAGCCCATTCTAGCTCATTGCGAAATGGGGCGTTTGCAACGAAAATGGGAGGTTTGCCGCACTCCCCATCGGAATTGCCCATGCCTCGCCGTCATCATCAATTGGCCGCTCGATTAGTTTTCTCTGCGTTCCTCGTTGCAACCTTCGCTGGCTGCGGAACCGGCGAATACCAAAAGCGAATGGCCGAGCGAGCCTCAACTCTCGAAACCGCCGGCAGCTTTGAATCGAATCTGCGCGCAGACTTCTCAAGCGTCAACGCCGATTGCAAGCTCCGCCTACCGGCAATCTACGACAGCGACTCCAAGGCCTTCCCCAACGGCGCCTCCCCCTCCTTCTGCAATCTCCCCGGCCTGAATACGACCTTCGAGAAATTCGTCGCCGAAGGCGAAAAGGCATTCCCCTTCTACGGTTATTTTGCCGCCTCAGCCGTTGGCGATCAAAAACCAGAAGAATTCAAAGCCAAAATCGAAGCCGACCTCGCCAAAGCAGGAATCAGCGGCGGAAAGTTCACCAGCGAATCGATCCCAGGACCAACCGGCGGATCGCAAACGTGGGACAAGCTCTCGATCACCTCCCTGCAAAACTTCCCCGGAAAAACCCCCGGCCAAGACATCACCATCGAAGGTCAATTCGATCTCTACTTTCGCTCCACCGGAAAAGATTTTGTATTAGTAGGCTGGCGAGCCCCCAAATCCGCCGCCGGCGCATCCGCCTTCTTCGAAAACGCCAGACGAGCCATGGGTACCGCCCAAGTAACCGAAACCACCCCCGCCCCCGCAGGCGGCCCACCAGCCGGCTCGTAAGCATCGTGCGGTAGTATCAGATGGCTTGGATGTCAATGTATTGTGGTTGAGTGTTGAGTGGCTGGCGTCGAATTGTCGAGCAAAACTTCGCTTTCGCAAACCAACTCAACCGACAATTCGCCCCCAATGCACATGTGACATCAGGGTGGCATAGCATTCGGTACGCCGAAGG
>JBKJSI010000189.1:0-8484 GCA_046595915.1 Pirellulaceae bacterium | reverse complement strand
GCATCAAGCGGTTTTTCAAGTGGGCGGTGAGCGAGGAATTGATAACCCCATCGATACTGGAGGGGCTCCGTTCCGTCCCTGGTCTTCGGTTCGGACGGTGCAGCGCTCGTGAAGCGCCGCCGGTAAAGCCTGTTCCCGATTCGCAGGTTGATCCGATCCTGGATTATCTTTCGGCGCCGGTCCGAGCGATGGTAAAACTCCAGAGACTGACGGGAATGCGGCCCTGCGAAGTCGTCATGATGCGGTGGACGGATATCGATAAATCACAAGATGTGTGGGTCTTTGAACTAAGGGACCACAAGAATCGCTGGCGAGATCATCAACGGCTCGTGCCACTTGGACCCAAAGCCCAGCTCCTCCTACAATCGTTTCTTGAACGACCGGCTGACCAATTCCTCTTCAGCCCCAAAGAGGCCGAAGCCACTCGGAGTGAGGAACGAAGACGGAAACGCAAGTCTCCCATGACACCCTCGCAGCGCAGTCGCCAACAAAAAGTAAAACGAAGGCGGCCACTTCGCGATCGCTACGATGTCGACAGTTATCGACGGGCCATCAAATATGCGATCAAGAAAGCCAACCGGGATCGACAAGAGGAGGACTTCATACCGGAGTGGTTTCCGCTGCAATTGCGACATACACGAGCGACGGAGATCCGCAGGCTTCATGGGATCGAAGCGGCGCAAGTGAGTTTGGGACATGCGCGAGCTGATGTCACGCAGGTTTATGCGGAGCGGAATTTGCATCTTGCATTGGAAATCGCATCGAAATCGGGGTAATAAATTCAAGCGAACGGAATCGCCTGGAATTCAATCACAACCAGGAGAAACGACCTTGAATTCTAGCCATGTTGATAGTAACCGGAGTACCCAAACCAGCCAAGAACAGATTCAAGCCGCAAGGTGCCTTGGTTTCGAGTTAAACCGGTGGGCGTTCCACACGGAGGCATCTAGGTGGACGACTGGAAATTTTAGACATTCTCTTCAAGCTCAAGTCCATCTCCAACGACTTGGCCAGCACACGCGTTTATTATTGGCGCCGAATACGAACCCCTACGCGGAATTGGAGCGAATTTTTGGATCTACTTACGCAAGTGACATGGAAAATGCTTCGCCGCGTCATTACGCCCAACTCTCATTAGATATTTGTGAAGGGATTTGGTCTGACATCGAGGAAGCCAATCGCAATCTCGATCCGGAGGAACTAGAGGAAATACGACTGGAAGTTGGAAAAAACGTTGCAGATTGGATCCGCCAGAAAATTGGTGACGTAATTAGTAAGCTCTGGGACTTCAGGTCTTCGATTGAAGATGGATTGAGCATTGCAGGCATCTCTTGCCCAATTCCGATTTGGCAACACCTTGAAGAACCGGCTTCTCAGAGATCGGGCGAACTTATTCAGGCTGCGCCCAGTTTTGACTCATGGGGCTTACCGAGACCTCAGCCTCCCGAAAGGCCTATGTGGCCATTTTGGCCAATCCGCCGAGCAGACTCTACGATGTATCCGACATACCTATATTTTCAACCATCCGCTGGATGGCAAGGACCCGAGGAATCGTCAAGCTACATAGTGCAAGGCAACTCGGCTCAAGCGCCCATCACGGATACGGATTTTCAACGCACCCCCGAATCAACTCCATTACCTCATGTGGTGGATGCGGGGTATTTGGGATTGAGTTTTCTGTTTGAGTGCGGCGATCATTTTCTTATCCGTGTTATCAACGGTGAAGAAGTCCGCAGTAATCCGTTGACCGCTGGGGAGCGGAAGTTTCTTTTTCCATTTACACAACTCGTGGATGGCGTTGCCCCCGGAGAACTGCGCACATATGAACACATCGACTCCAATTGGCAGTCCACATATGGAACCAGAAGGCGACGAGGAGGACCGATCGATGGACGATGTCATGATTTGAAAAGCAAGATCGACGCCAAAATCGTGACTCTTGGAATTGACTTACATAATGTTAGAGATGAAGGGTATGAGCTAATTGAATTGAGAGCTTCCTCAGCTCTCGGCTCCCGTAGCGAACACTGACGAGCTGAAGGCCGTCGCGCCGCCGATTTCCAAAGTGCCGCGATACCTGCATTTTGGGCTCCTTCCGTCAGAAGGCGCAGACTCCCAGTTCGGATCAACATCGATCCAACTGAACTCGCCATGAAAT
The DNA here is from genome assembly GCA_046595915.1 of Pirellulaceae bacterium. Taxonomy (GTDB): domain Bacteria; phylum Planctomycetota; class Planctomycetia; order Pirellulales; family Pirellulaceae; genus JBKJSI01. The sequence goes on along the minus strand of JBKJSI010000189.1, from coordinate 6,326 downwards.
TGAGAATGTGACCAAGCGAAAAGCCGCAGCTATTCGAATCATAAGCCATAAATAGACACTACTGTCCGGCTAACGACGGCGTGTACTTCAATAACATCTGAAATGCCAAGTGTTGTGACGACAAATGGTTGTACACGACTTGAGCTGGCGATCACATTTGAGCCTTGGCAGGCTGCCATTTTTCCTGCCGAGGAGGTCTGGTGTTCGAGCGGCAATTCGTGTTTTCGCAGCTGCTGGAGTTTCTCCCGCGGCGCGAGTTCAACGCCTGTATGAGCAAGTATGGAGGCCAGCGTCGCCCGCGCGGATTTTCGTGCCGCGATCAGTTTCTGTGCCTTGCTTTCGCGCAATTGACATTTCGCGAAAGCTTGCGAGACATCGAAACCTGCCTGCGGGCGCTGGGGCCGAAGTTGTATCACGCGGGCTTTCGAGGAAGCATCTCGCGAAGCACGCTGGCCGACGCCAATCGGGTTCACGATTGGAATATCTATGCTGACTTCGCTCAGGTGCTGATTCGTCGCGCCCGGCAGTTATTTGCCAGCGAATCCTTGAGCATGGAATTGAAGCAGACCGTCTACGCGCTCGACTCGACCACGATCGACCTCTGCTTGAGTTTGTTTCCGTGGGCCAAGTTTCGTCACAAAAAGGACGCGGTCAAGCTGCATACACTGCTCGATTTGCGCGGCAGCATTCCTTGTTTCGTGCATATTTCCCAGGGGAAAATGCACGATGTGAATGCGCTCGACCTGATGCCGATCGAACCCGGCGCTTTCTACGTGATGGATCGCGGCTACGTCGATTACTTGCGACTGTATCGCTTGACGCAGTCCAGCGCGTTCTTTGTGACGCGCAGCAAACGGAATCTCGATTTCACGCGCCGCACGGGTCGAACCGTGGACAAGACAACGGGGCTGCGCAGCGACCAGACGATTGTGTTGGCCGGTCTCCAATCCTCGCGATCGTACCCCGACCCACTCCGTCGCGTCGCGTTTTACGACGTGGAACACCAGCGATGCTTGGTATTCTTGACGAACAACTTCGCGCTACCAGCCTTGACCATCGCCCAACTCTACCGGAGCCGCTGGCGCGTCGAGTTGTTTTTCAAATGGATCAAACAGCACTTGCGGAACAAGGCGTTCCACGGCACGAGCGACAATGCGGTGAAGACCCAAGTCTGGATCGCCATCAGCGCTTACGTGCCCATCGCCATCGTGAAAAAAGAACTTGGCCTCGAATGCAGCCTCTACGAAATCTTACAAATCCTCAGCCTCACCCTGTTCGAGAAAACCTCGCTTTTGAAGGCCCTCAGCTCGAAAATCGAACCATTTCAAAAATACACTTTCCCTAACCTACGTACCCTGTTCGACTTATAGCCGGACAGTAGTGATAAATAGATATCTTTCCGGTCGCTAGAAATCCATTGCCAACCTGCATTCTCGTTGAACCTCAATCGCTGAAGCGACAGTGACTCGGCAGTGTTCTGGAATGTCCCATCGCGACGTTCTGTTAAGTCAGATCCAAATTCTTGTTCAGCACGCTCGTTTTTTAGTTGAGTGGCCTCACTTTCTCGTCGGCCATTGGTGAAATCTCGTTTTAGCAAGCGAATCTCGTTTAGCGGCTAAAACGAATAAATAGAAGTTGTGAGGACGTATTTATCATTTGACTGCAATCGGATTGAATGTCCGCAATGGCATCTCATTCCTCATGGAGCCCAGTAGTGATCGACATCGCCAATGATGACCTAATTAGTTTTGCGGAGGCAATTCAGCGACTTCCAGCCGCCCCTGGAGGCAAGCGTTTTCACATTGCGACGATTCACCGTTGGCGTTCTCCGGGGGTAAATGGAGTGCGGCTAGAAGCGGTCCGGATTGGAGGAGCGTGGTACACGTCATGGCCTTCGGTCTGCCATTTCGTCAAGGTGCTGAGCAATATTGAGGCATGTGAAAAGGTCTCAACGAATCACGCCGCTGACGCCGAATGTGAGGGCGAAGGTTTTTAAACACAATGATCGCTGCCTCCCCAGGATTATCGCAATCCGCAATGGGCGATCTGCAGCGACTTGTCGCTGCAGATCGCAATGATGATTGGCGTACGACCAATAGCAGATTTCAAAATTCAAAGCAACTTTTTCCGCAATCAAACAAAGGAGCATAAAACATGCCGGCCAAAAAAGACAAGAAGCCCCCAATCAAAGAAGCCGTCGATGTCACCACCCCAATTGAAGAATGGGAGGAAGAGGAAGGGGAAGACGTCGGCGACAAATGCCTCGAACTATTTCAAGAAATGCACTTTCGCTTTGATGGGCTATTCCTCCTCTACAACGAGATGAATTTCGCCATCCATCGACACAATACGGCGGAAGTGCAGTGTTACCCCGAGGATACGAAACCAATACCGCAGATGGGACAATTCCCTATTGAGCGAGACGACGTCGGCATATGTAAGGCGTGGGAAGATAAGCTGACTATTCGTGCCGAACTATTGAAGTGTGCACTTAAAGTGCTTCACCAAGGGCTCAAGCAAATGTGCCTGCTAGTCTCTGTAACGCGAAATAATGTAGATGCCTATTATTAAGTACTGAGATCGCGTTCAGGGCGATTTGCTGTGCCTAACAAATCCAAAGTCTTGTCGCGGAACTAAACAGCAGGTAAGGGAAGTCGAGCGATTAAGCAAAACGTTGAGCCTTGAAACAGGAAAAGGCCAGTCGGTGTAAGCCGCTGGCCAGAGTACTAGCCCCCTGCAACGAGACCAGCATCCCAATGATATCACTAACGCAAATAAGGTAATAGAAAATGGTACGAGCAAAAAAACATGATGACGAACTTGCGAATGAAGTCGACGCAATCCTTAAGCAGTGTAGCTTTAACGCGCATCGTTTCGATGAACTGACTAAATGCTGGTCGATCTGCCCCTCCAACGTTGCCAAAAGCCAAGGCCGAATGATGATGTGCCTCGAGGTCCTCGACGCCGCTAAAAATGAAATCTGGTACCTGGCTTCGAGCTATCTGGCGCAAATCACGCAAATTCGCGCGGAATGTAAGAAGCTCGCGAAGCGTCAACGAATCCCCGTCGAATCCGTCGAACGTATTCGCGGGATGCGTGATTATGCACAACGGCTCCTCGATAAGGCGATCTTCATTGGCGACATTGGCGTAATCGTCTTCGACAAGATTAGGAAAGAAAAGTTGATGGCTAGCGCCAAAAGTGCTGCGTCACCGCCCATCAAAAAAAAGCGCTGATAAAAAGGCATTTTTTGGCTTCTCCGGCAGTGCCCAGATATGGGCATTCGCGGCGTTCGCCTGTGAGGCAACATCGTCCGTCGCCTTCTAAGGCAAATCGTTTCACCGTTCAAATCTCTTACAGGATTCAGCTCATGAGTATCACCCATGCATGGGCTCGCTTTTACGCAGGCCTAGGTTGGTCCATCATTCCGATCAAAATGAGCAGCAAGATTCCGCACTGCTGCTGGAAGGCGCACCAGACGGTTCGGCCGATGATCGCCCAAATCGACCAGTGGTGGGCCGAATGGCCCTATGCGGGTGTTGGTCTGATCTTAGGTTCAGTGTCGGGCATCGTTGCCGTCGATAGTGATTCGAGCGAGGCTCATGAACTACTTTTGTCGAAGTTGGGTGGAGTGCCTGGCACGCTTCGTTCGAGATCTGGCAGCCAAGCCCCGGGCAAATACCACTACTTCTTTCAGAATCCCGAATTTCCCACGCGGGCCACGCTCAATCCTCTGCACAAGAAGCTTGAACTGCGTGGCGAAAAGGGTTACGTGGTTTTGCCGCCGAGCCTGCACGCCAGCGGAAATCGTTATGAATGGAACCCATACCCCGATCAGAATGCAGCAGTTCAATCGCTGATTGCGCCACTGCCGCCGGTTCTTGCCGAGATTTGGCAAACCGCCGCCGAGGGATCGTTCAGAGGGGTACGGCCGACCACACAAGGGCGACAAACAGTAGCGCTCCCACCAACGGTACGAACGCTTGCCCAGGTCGAGATTTACTACGGAATTTCGCGGCCAACGAGTTCATGGTTGCGAGGGGAGTTTTCCGAAGCCGAAAGGTGGAACGATCGGCTGTTTCAAGCCGCCTGCGACATGTCTGGATCCGGAGTGCCGATAGAGGTCGCCCAGCCATTGCTTCTCCATGGGGCTCGGCCATGGACATCGGGCGACAACGCTGCCGCGATCGCCACGATCCAGTCAGCGTATGAATCGCCGCGAATCTCGGCTTGCGATTACGCCGCAGCTATTAATTCCCAAACACTTCCGCGCACTACAGTCCGCCTGTCGCAGTCGGTGCGTGGTTCCATAAGACGCGGCAGGCGTTAGGAGACCCTTATGCATGTAGTTGTCAACCAAATTCGAAGTAACGGCAAACAGGACATCATTTTCCGCAATGATGAAGGAGGTCATCTCTATTCCCATCGGATTCACATTATCGACGCAGACGAGCGTGAGCGACTTATCATCAGAGTCACACGCGACACCGGATTGCCAGCCGAGGAAGTCCGCGCCGCAATTGAATCTGGTCTCGTTGAGTATCATGCTGCGATTGCCTCCGCAGCCATTCCATCGGAGCCGTCCCATCGCGTGGCATATCGAGTTGTGGATAACAGGATTTACCTTGCCAATGCGCTAGAAACGCCTTTGACCAATTTCACGGCCAGGATAAGCGAGGAAATTGTCGTCATCGATGGTGAAAAATCCACTGGGTACTTCGTAATCGAGGGTGTCACTGCGAATGGCGATCTCCTCGCAAGTATTCGGATTTTAACACAAGAATATGAAGCAATGGCTTGGGTGATTCGCGAGTGGGGTGCAAGCGCCGTCATTACCGCGGGGCGCCCATCTCGGGATCATGTAAGGGCGGCGATCCTATTACTGTCCTCCGAGCGAACCAAGCGCGAGATTTACTGCCATCTTGGGTGGCGGCGCCGGGCTGGCGAATGGATTTTCCAAACCGCGGACGGCGCTATCTCGACGAATGGCTTCATTGATTCCGAAACGGCGGAAATTCCTAAGGAACTCAGTAGATACTCATTCCCTGAGCTTGCGCCTTTGGCGGATTCAAGCGAAGCAATCCGGGCAAGCCTAAGACTTCTCGATGTTGCGCGAGATGAGATTTCAGTGCCCTTGTTAGCAGCGGCTTTTCGTGCGCCTGTCGGCCAAATTGACGTCGGACTGCATTTGCATGGAAGGACTGGCACGTTTAAGTCTTCTGTAGCGGCTCTGTTCCAGCAACATTTTGGCGTCGAAATGGATGCTCTGCATCTTCCGTTCAGTTGGCTTTCGACTTCGAACGCGCTTGTCAAGACGCTCCATACCGCAAAAGATGTCATGAGTGTTGTTGATGACTTTGCGCCGAATGGAACTCCAACCGACATTGCGCGGATGAATCGTAAGGCCGAAGAGGTGTTTCGCTCGCTAGGCAATAGTCAAGGTCGTGGTCGGATGGGCCCTGACACGTCGCTACGGGACACTTATTGGCCTAGAGGTCTAGTCGTCAGTACTGGCGAACTACCGCTTCCGATGGAATCTATTCAGGCGCGCAGCATCCATATTGAGGTTGGCGCCGACGATATTCATCGGGCTCAACTCACCGCTGCACAGCGAGACGCGGGCAATGGTAACTACGCCAGGTGCATGGCCTTCTACATTCAGGCCATCGCGGGGAGATATGAGGAGTTTCAGCGGTATGTAGGTCGGTTGCGTACTCAAGTTCGCAACCAAATGCAAATCAATTCATCAGCCCATGCGCGCACTTCATGGAACGTCGCTGAATTGATGCTGGGCATGCATCTGTTCTTGGATTTTGCGCTAGCATCTAGAGCGATTAACCACGCCGAATATGAATCGCTATATCGGCGATGCTTCACTGCATTGCGATCCGTTGGCCTGCGCCAAAGTCTCAGACAACGAGACCAGGATCAAGCTGTCCGGGTGCTTACACTAGTCTGGACTGCTATTTCGATGGGGCGCGCTCATCTTGCTCTTAGAGGGCGGCACACTACGCGACAAGACGGCTATGGAAATGGGCCCGAGGGCCCCCTTGGGGCCTGTGGAGGGTACCTACATGACGGAAGTGACGTCTATCTCGATCCGAATGTCTGCATCCAATTGGCTTCCATGCTGGGGCGTGAGCAGGGGTGTGTGTTTACGATCACACCAAGTGATTTAGCGCGAAGACTGTTTGAGAAGGGGTACCTCGTTGAGGAGGTGAGTCAAAACACCAAATACCATCGGCTGCCCAATGGTTGCGACCCGAGCCGGTCAAGAGGATGGCTGAGATTGCGGCCGGGCGTCTTGGAAACGATCTCCGAAGGAG
>JBKJSI010000876.1:0-3120 GCA_046595915.1 Pirellulaceae bacterium | reverse complement strand
GATCGCGAGTCTTATCAGCCCCCAAATCCTTGAGCAGCCCATCGGGCATAATTGAAGTTTTGGAAGCCTCGCGAGATTCAACCTCGCTCGGATCAATAATGGTCACCTTGCCATCCTTGTCGCCGACATGCCATTTGCCTTCAATCGTCCGCACCGATCCGGTGAGCGCCCGGCCATCCTTTAGTGTAAAAACACTCGCCGCAAAATCAGGATTGATCGCAAAGCTCGGCAAAGTCACATCCCGCAGCACCGACGCATAGTCGCGATGAACCAGATTGCTCAAATCTGGCCCCAAGACCGCTCCTTGGCCATTCACGGTATGGCACCTTGAACACTTCGCCTCTTCGCCATGAAACAGCTTGCGACCGCGCGCCCAACTGCCGCCGTCAAGTTCTTTCGCGCGGGCACGCGGAGTGATTTCGGCCGCTGACTCAGCTTTCAAGTTTACCCAAGGCAAGTAAACACGGCTGAGAGGCAGTCTCCGTGGGCGCGCATCCAGATTGGTAAAGAATCGTGCCCAAAGTGAATCGGAGCGCCCTTCACTAACTGACAAGCGCAAGGAACAGTTAAGTACTTTCTCCTCGCCCGGCTTAATGGCGAACATCGTTTCGTAATTGCCATTCTTGTCTTGCAACGTGGGTGGCGCCTTTTGGCCTTTTCCCAATGGGCTTAGTGAGAAGCCAGTATGCGAGAAAAACGATATCGCAGGTTCTTCATCCGGCAAGGCGTAATCGAGCGATGCTCCCGGCTGAATCGCCGGTTCCAGCAAATGATCGGCGTTCAATTGAAATCGCATCTGCAGATCACCGCCCTTTTTCATCGACTCCCACAACGCATCGTGAGTTGAACTGCCAACGGTGAATTGTCGCGCGACCTTCCAATCGACATGCGGCAACCAACCCTTCCACGGAACTCCTCCACCGAGTGGCCGCCAATCCACTTCCACGCCGTTGAGGTCATAAACCAAATCTATCGCTGCCTCCTGCCCCCGCTTCTGCCCTTCATCCTTCCCGCGCGGCGGACGCCCCATGCCCGGCAATGTTAGCGCATAGTGCTCCCCCGCCACATGCCGATCGGTCGCCAGCACCAGCGTCCGCCCATCCGGCGTAAGTTGCGCCGAATGAATCGCAAGCTCCCTTCGCGGCGCATCTTTCTGCGCCTCCACCACGGCATACCCCGGCCAAATCGTCTCGAACCGATCTCCCGCACGAACATAAGCTCCCGCCGTCAACTTCGCCGTCGAAAGCACCTCGCGCAGCATCTCCGGTTGCACCGGTCGATCAAACTCAAGGCGAACTTCCGTCTCACTCGCCGGCCAAACCAACACCGGCTGCGGGTGCTCAATATCCAAATAGCGAATTTTGAAAATTTTCCCCTTCCCCGCCGGCCCGCTGCCCCAGTCCGGACCGCCCGAATGACAAGCCACCAGCAAACCCCCGTCGCGCGTCACGCATTGATCAATCGTGAGCATGCTGAGACAAGCAATGAGTTGCGTCTTCGCGACATAACCCACATCCGACTTCGACAACGTCGTCCTAAACAACTTCCCGCGAGACTCCCCCGCCGTGATCGCGTCCCCCCGCCAAGCCTCCGGCCCAAAGTGCTTCCCACCTTCGACCACCGGCTCATTAAAACAAAGCCCGCAAGTCGATTGATGCTGCGGCCCAAAATCAAACACGCTCGGCTCATCGACCACACTCGGCAAGTGCTTCGGATGCCGCGGCGGAAACCCATAATGCCGCCCCTTTTGAATATGCAACAGCTCATCCAACGGATTCCCATTGGGCAGCCACGTCGCCCCCTCCTGGTCCGTGACAAACAGCTCTCCATGCTTGTCGAACGCCATCCCGATCGAAAATCGCACGCCCGTGCAAACCGTCTCCCGCGCCTTAAAGTCAGGCGCAATCCGCTGAATCGTCCCATGCTCCCCGTCTAGCCGATACTTCGCCACGCCATCGGCGCCCACCTGATAAGCGTTAGAAAAATCCGGCGTCCCGAGCCCAAAATAGACGCTATGGTCCTTCGGATCGACCGCGAGCCCTACGGCGTCGACATTCACCGGCAGCGGTGTCCAGCCCGTCGCGATCACTTTTTCCTCGTCCGCCTTGTCATCGCCATCGCGATCCACAATCAGCGATACCCTCCCCTTGGCCGCGACAAAAACACCAAACACCGGCTTGTCATCGAGCTTGTAACCCGGCGGAGTCAGCGCAGCCCCAATCGGTGCCACAACACTCCCCTTGTTCTCCCAAAACAGCTCCGCCGATTCTTCCAGCCCATCGTTATCTTTATCGCGCAGTAGCCAAACATTCCCGTTGTAAGCCACGGCCACAATCGTCCCATCAGCGCGGCAGCGCACATTATTGATATTCGTCAAATCGAGCGGCATTTCACTCACTTCAAAACCGGGAACAAGCATCTGCACCGCCGGCGGATTCTTCACCGGCTCTAGTCTCTTCACAATTGGCGCAAAATCATCCGGCGGCATACTCGCCGCCATTCCCGCATGCTTCTTCATCAAATACTCGCGCACCGCCTTCGCGTCACTCTCCGCCAGCGCCTCGCGATAAATCAAAACCTCCGCGACATCAAACGCCCCAAAGCCCACCGCCTTCTGTGGCCCCGCTTCATTGTTGTAATGACGGGCGCCAATCGTAATCTCATCCATGCTAACGGCCGACTTCTCTCGCGCCCGTTTCCCCTGAGCCTTCCCATCCACCGTCACGAAAAGCTCGCTCTCCCCACCCACAATCTCCATCACCTGCAACTTCCCAAACGGCTCCGGCGTCGTCAACAAATTCTGCGCCCCGCCAAATCCCTTCCCTTCAATATTGAGAAATTCGAAACGCCGCGAAGAAGCTGGCCCCAAATCAAGATTGAGCCCCGACGTATAGTCCCGCTCCCCAAACGCACTCAGCGCCAGCACGCCGCGAAACAACCCCTGATTTCGCCTCGGCGAAGCCACGACAAACACGGTGAACTGTTCCAGCGACAACCCCGTCTGCGTCAACCGAAAATGATCATCCTCCCCATCAAACCGCACCAGCGCATCCTTACCAGCGGAAATGACCCGCGGCATCGCATTAAAAACATCTTGCCGCAAATCAAGCCGATTCCCCG
>JBKJSI010000862.1:0-15591 GCA_046595915.1 Pirellulaceae bacterium | reverse complement strand
ATTGCTCCCTGCCGAATTGACCGTCCTTCAAAGACGCTCATTCGGCGGCGCAAATCCCGTGCCAATTCCGGAGATGTCTTACAGTCCAAAGGAGGACTTGTGTATAAATGACAGGGTAGAGCCCTAAGCTCGCGTCGCTGACGTGATGGCGGCGACGTAGCGCAACAAAAAAGGGAGCGATGATTCGCTCCCTTTCGGATGGACGATGGTCGTTCGTTGAGCATTAACTTCCGGCAGGACCGGCGACGTTGGATGCGGCGGACGTATTCCACCAGGGGAAGTTACCCCAACGGGTAAGCTCGACGCCGAGGCAGATCGTGCCGGTCAGGATGAAGAGGAACGAGAGGAGCACCATCACCGTGTAAACGTTGATCGGTTGCTTGATCGTTCGGGTCGAACCGCTAGGAGATCTTGTTTGCGACATTGTCACCTCGCTGCATGCGGCCCTTGGTGTATTCAGGAATGATCTCGCCCACGGCCTTATCAGGCTCGACCTTGATGATGCGAACTTTGCCACGGTAGGCGGTTTTGGTAAAGACTTCGAGTTCTTGTCCGATGCGAACTCCATCATCGAAACCGACCGAGATCACGACTTTGTCGCCGCTGATTTCTCGGACTTCGCCTTTGACATCTTGAGCAAGCTGTTCGACGCGTTCATTGAGCGAGATCTGCTTTTTATTCATGATTTCCGTGCGGAGAGCGAGTTCATCCGCCATGATCTTGCTGCGTTCTTCTAGAATGGAGAGTTGACCGGTTGCCTGATTGAATTGTTCGAGGGTATCTACGTAGCCCTTGAAGGCATCGTCACGATCGGTCTGAGCCTTCTGGATCGCTACGCGGAGGGCCATCGTTTCATTGGTGAATTTGTCGAGATTCTGCTGCTGGGTTTCCATTTGCTTTACCAGCAGACCTTGATCCGAAGTGAGCTTGGCGAGTTGTTCGTTTGCGACGCCCACTGCCTTTTCCGCCACATCAAGCTTCATTCGGAGCGAGCCGATCACTAAGCGACGGCTTACCTGCTCTTGCGCGATTAAGCCATTGAGCACTTCGATTTCAGCGCGAAGTTGTTTGTTGACGCCTTCGGCGTCGGCGAGCAGCTTGCGAATGCCGGGATTGGATGGATCGGCGGGATCGCCGATTACCACGTCACGCCAGTTCTTGTGCGTCGCGAGCACCAGGACGCCGAGCCCCATGTAAATGATGCTCATGATAAACACGACGACCGTAAAGATCTTGCCGACATTCGTCATAGTAACCTGCCCCAGTGAGCGATTCCCTGCGGCCCCGGAACTGGCCGCGGTGGGTGAGGGAACGGAAAAACGGATCGGGAAATGGCAAAGCGAAGATGGCCGGACTAGCTAGAGTGCCAGGTGGCCGTTGACGTGATCCAAGCCCTATTCGCGTAGTGCTTTACGTGAAAAGGGTTTAGAAGGTCTTGGCAAGTATAATTTCGGCCCGAAGGCAATGTCAACGAAATCCCAATAAACTCGCTAGATTACGCGATTTGGGCAATTTCCAGTCGGGTTACGCGGTTTAGCGCAAGATGTTTGGCATCAATAGGTTGTGATCCATCCCTACCGCTTAAAATGCCGCAGATCTACGGCTAATCCTTCATCAATTTGGCGAAATACCCGCGCCGAATGAGGAACTCGAAAAGGAACGCCGCCAAAGTGACCAGGAGGCAATTGGAGACAGGCCAATCCCCCCATTGGTGGTAGGGGGTGGTGCGGTTGTCTTTCGACAATGTCACCGACAGGACCTCGGCTTTTCGGCGTTTTCCCAGGGCTTGGATGCGACCGGCGGCGTCGCAGTGGACCGAAAAGCCACTGTTGGCAGCGACGATGAAGGGACGTCGGTTTTCCACCGCGCGAAAGATCGCACAGTGGAGGTGAAGATCCTGCACTCCGCTGCCCCAAAACCAGCCGTCATTGGTTAGATTCACAAAAGCATCGCAAGGCGCCATTTCCGCGGCCAGATTGCGCGATTGCTTTCGCAGCAGATGGGGCACGGTGCTTTCGAAGCAGATGTTGGGGCAGAGCACCCAGTTTTTTACGCTGAGGGCGGTCGGTTTGTCGCCTGCGCGGATTCCGGCGGGGAGTGGGGTGAAGCGGTAGAGGATGGGAAAGAGGTCGACGATCGGGATGTATTCGCCGAACATGACGCGGTGCATTTTGTAGTAGCGGGATTCGATTTTGCCTTGGTCGTCAATAAATAGCGCCGAATTGTACTGGTCCATCTTGTCACCTGGACCCACTTGCGCCGAACCGCTGCCCACTAAGAATTTTGCGTGACCCTGTGAAGCATCGTCACGGAGCCGATTGAATCTCTCGGCAAGCATGTCGCAACTTGCAATCAAAGGCTCCGTGTTCTGCTCAAGCAGCCGTTTCTCAAATTGTTCTGTGTCTTTGAAGTTTGCCGGTGCTTTCAAAGGACTCGTGATTTGAAGATCTAATCCGCCGCTAAGGAAGCAAGATTCTGGCCAGACGACGAGATCGGTATCGGGAAATGATGCAGCCGCTTCCCTCGTTAGCTTGCGACACTGAATCCACTGATTTTCGATGTACTCCATGGAGTCGCCGCCAAAGACAACGTCGATGTTACCTTGAATGAGGGCGACCTGGAGTGTTTCGGCGTTTTTGGCGATTTCGTCTGACTCGCGGAGGCGATGCGCGCCGTAAGTGAAGGTTGCGACGACAAGTAACGCGGACGCGACGGCGCAAATGAGACGTGGCGCTATCGCCTCTTCCCTCTGTGCCTTTGTGCCTTCGTGAGGTACTTGCCCCTCAATCCACGAACGTGGGAGCAGCGAAACTAGCGCTGCGGCTGGAGCGATCAGCAAGAAGCTGACGCCACATTGGCCGAAGAGGTCAGTGATTTGGATGACGAGTGGGTTTTGGAATTGGGTGTGGGCGAGGAGGCCGACCGAGAAGCCAGAGAAGAGATAACCGCGTAAGAGTTCGAGGCCGATCCAGACGACTGGGGCGGCGACGGCGAGGGGCCAGCGCCAGCGATAGACGAGGATGCGGGAAGCGCCAACGAAGAGAGGGATATAGGCGGCGGCGTAGATCGCGAGGGCGAACCAGCCGAAGTAGAGGGCCCAATAAGGGCGGCGGATGCCTTCGAGGAGGAGGAGCCAGGCGAGTGAGGAGGCAAACCAGATGGCACGGTAAGGTCTTTTACCGAGGAGGCGCTGTTGTCGAACCATTATCAAAAAAGGGACTGTTGCGATCCAGCCAAAGTGGCTGATGCCGTGAGGACTAAAGGAGAAGAAAAAGAGGATTGCCCCGAGAAGGGAGAGAATCAGCGATTTGAGATACCAGGGGCCGGTAGGAGGAGGCGGAACGGAGGCTTTCGAGACTTCTGCGGCGCTGCTGTGGCTCGATTTCTTCTTTCGCGACATGCACAACCATCCTTGGGTTCCATTCCTGCGTCAACTTGGCAAGATGAGTGTTTCGCAGCGGCGCTATTAAATCAAGGCCGAAACCCCTGCGGCGCGTGAGCGAATGATGAAAAGGCGCAAGGAAGTGAAGCAGCAAAACAGGCATGGGAAAGAGCAAGCTCCCCGCGTAGCGGAGTTTTTTGCGGGAATTGGCTTAGTGCGACTGGCGGCGGAAAAGCAGGGGATGCAGGTCGTTTTTGCGAATGATATCGATCCCAAGAAAGAGCAGATTTATGCGGACAATTTTGGCAAAGAGGATTTCCGGCTCGGTGATATTCACGCTTTGACGACGAGCGATATTCCTCAGGCGGATCTCTATACGGCTTCCTTTCCGTGCAATGATTTGTCGGTCGCCGGATCGATGGCCGGTTTGGGCGGCGAGCACTCAGGTGCGTTTTGGGGATTGATCAAGATTCTCAAAGAGAAGCAGGCGAATGGCGACGCGCCGAGGTTTGTGCTGCTTGAAAATGTGCCAGGTTTCTTGACGTCGCGCGGCGGGGCGGATTTGCGGGCAGCGCTAATGGCGCTGAATGAACTGGGATATGGGGTGGAAGTTGTGCGGGTGGATGCCGTGCATTTCACGCCACAGAGCCGGGCGAGGGTTTTTGTGATTGCGGAGTTGGGTGCGGATGCGCCGGTTCCGTTTTCGTTGGAGGATTGTGATGTTCGCCCTTTGCCACTGGCTCGGTTCATTCAGGCCAATAGCGATTTACAGTGGTTCATTCGGGATTGGCCACAGTTGCCCAAGCGGCAGGCGACGTTGGATGACATTGTGGAAGATCCGGCTGAAGATGACTCGTTATGGTGGAATGAGGAACGCACGGATTACTTCATGCAGCAGCTTAGTCCCAAGCACGAGAAGCTGGCGGCAGAGATGGTTGCATCGCCGACTTTTCGGTATGCGACAGCGTTTCGAAGGGTGCGCAAGGGGCGATCGATGGCGGAGCTGCGTGTCGATGGGATCGCAGGATGTTTGAGGACGCCGCGGGGTGGGAGCGGGCGCCAGATTTTGTTTCGGGGGGGCAAGGGTACTGCGCGGGTGCGCCTGCTGAGCGCGAGGGAGTGCGCGAGATTGCAGGGTGCGCCGGATGCGTTTCGGCTCAACGTACCGCTCAATCAGGCGCTATTTGGCTTTGGGGATGCGGTTTGTGTGCCGGTAGTGGAGTGGGTGATCGAGCATGGGATTTGGCCGCGGTTGCGCGGGGAGACGATGAAGAAGAAAGCGATGCGATTGCTGCCGCTGGCGTAATTTTACGCAGCGCGGCGGCTGGCGGCGATTTGCCAGAGATCGGGGCGTTTGGTGCAGATGGCGTCCATCGGATAGGGGGAGAGCTGAGCGGCGTAGGCGGGGATCGTGTCCGCACCGCGGCCTTGGAGTTCGGGCGAGACCGCGCAGAGCTTGAAATGGCGTTTGAGCTTTTGATAGGTTTCCGCGGATAGCGGCATCTTGGTGAAGCAATCGACCCAGACCCAGTCGATTTGGCCGGCGAGCGATAATGCCATTTCGGCGGATTCAAATTCCGAGAAGCGGACGGCGATCTTGCGCTCGCCCCAGGAGATGAGCTTGCGGATCATTGGAAACGAGCAGTCGAGGAAGAAGTAGTCGGGGACATTCGACTGGCGCACGAGCTCGAGGACGCGCGATTCGATCGCTTCGCTTTTGACATTCAGAATCATGAGGCCGTGCTGGTAGTTTTTCAGATACTCGGCGAAGTCTTCGCCATCTTTGAAGGGATCGTGTTGCAGCACGAGGCGATCACCATGATCGCGGAGGTCGAGCTCGACGCCATATTGGGTTGGGACGTCGCGCAATTGGGCGGAGGTGTTTACACGATGGGAGATATAGAGCATGGAGACGCCTCGATTTGCTTTTTTTCACCACGAAGGCACAAAGGCACGAAGAGAAGACCAAGACATTTCTTTGACAGGATTTACAGGATGGTTGTCAGGACAGCCCTTCGACTTCCTGTTCGACGATGGTTTCAATTCATTCCATCCTGTTAATCTAGTTCATCCTGTCTGAATTCTTCGTGTCTTGGTGCCTTCGTGGTGAAAATTGTATTTAAGTGGTGCGGACTGTTGCGCGAAACACTACGAGTTTGAGTCCTACGTAGTTGCAGATCGTTGATGCGCCGGTGGCTGTTAGGAAAGCAAGGGGCATGGCGCTTTCGCCGAACCAAGCCAATAGGGCGCGATTGATGGCCAAGTTCAGCAGAAAGGTGAAGCTGTAGATTGCGAGGTAGAGCAGCGGCTCGCTGAGGCGGGCTTTTTTCGATTCGAAGGTCCAGAGTTTGTTGAGGAAGAAGCCGAAGATGAGGCCTGCGAGATAGCCGGATGCTTTGGCGAGGTCGTTTTGGTAGCCGGCCTGCGTTACTAGGAGGCGATAGACCGCGAAATCGATCACGACGCACAACACGCCGACGACGATGAAGCGGGAGATTTGCGTTAGCAGTTCACGCCGCGCGGGCGAGCGGCTTTCGGAGTGCGGAAAAGTATCGCTGCCACTGTAAGAAATCTTCGTACTCATCGGGCGTTCCCCAGCCAATGTACTTGTCCACTTCGAAGGCCAATACGAGGCGACTGGCCTCTAGTAGCAGGTTTGGCACCACGTCCATATAGAACTCGTTTCGCACACGGCGATTCGTTGCGACGAGTTGATCGATGGCTTCTCGCATCGTTGCGCCTTGGGCGAACCAGAACGTACCGGAGACGACGTGATCTTTAATGGGCGTTTCGGAAATGGGCTGTTTGCAGGAGATGTCGACGACTTCGACTTGATCGGGCCTGGTGCGGACCCAGCCGAAGCTCTTGGGTGAGCGGAGGACGCGGGCGTCGTCACGATAGGTCCAGATCATCGCTTCCGCGCCGCCTTCGTAGGCCATGCGGTCGAATTTGTTGGCGTCGTAAACGTGCGTGTTGTCGCAGGCGCAGACGAGTACATCGTCATCGAGATCGATTTCGTCGCAGCCGAGCCGCACTGTGCAGGCTTGGCCTTCGGTGAGGCCGGGCGTTACGACGATGGAGCAGCCGGGAAAGTGTTCCCGCAGCGCGCAATCGACTTGGTATTCGGCGATGTGGCGCGGATGGACGACGAAGACGATGTGGTCAGCGCGGGGAAGGTCTTGGACCGCCCTGACGACCATGGGGACGCCATTCACCGGGATCAGCGGTTTGGGAGTGGTGTAACCGGCGTCGGCGAAACGTTGCCCGAGGCCGGCCATGGGGACGATCAGTTGCATATTTTTTTGGTGGATCGAGGAGGAGGGTAGGTCAGGCGGCTAGGGATTTGTGTGAGGCTTTTTGGCCGATGAAGTTCGAAAAGATCTCGCGTTCGAGGTCTTCTTCGAGGTCGAGGAACCAGCCGAAGTTTTTGGTTTGGCGGAAAAGGAGGGGGCGCAGGTGCGGAATTTTGAGCAGGTGCCACTTTTCCATCGGCACGCCGAGGGCTTTGCCGACTAGGCAGCGAAGGACGACGTTGTGGGTGCAGGTGAGCGTGTTGCCGCTGGCGGTCCAGTAATGCGCGGCAGCGGAGGTGGCGCGACGGAGGACGTCGTGCGTGTTTTCGCCGTGAGGAAATTTGGCGTCTTCGCCGTGGCTCCAGGCGTCGAAGAGGCGGGGGAACTTGTGGCGGGCCTGGGCGGAATCGAGTCCTTCGCAGCCGCCGTAGTCGATTTCGAGCCAGCGGTCATCGCACTCGATCGGTGGGAGTGCGTGGTGCGAGTGGATTGCTTCGAGCGATTGACGCGCGCGGGCAAGTGGCGAGCTGAGGACGCGCGTGATGGAGTGGCCTTCGAGTGCTTTTAGCGCGGCGGCCAGGTCAGCATCGTGAATTGGCTCGGCGGGTAGATCGCTACGGCCTTGGAAACGAGGATGGCCCTTCTGCTGATTCCAAGTGGTTGGGGCATGGCGCATCACATAGTGACGGGCGGCGTCATCGAAGAAAGTGCTTCGAAAGGCGGCTTCGAAGGTAGTGACGAACGCTTCGAGTCGTTGGTCGAGATTTTCCATCGGCGGATCGAAGTCGACGCGGTGCTTGCGATCTCGCAGTTCGGCGAAAAGAGGGCGAACAAGGTTGCCATCGAGTGGAAATGTGGCGAGGAATTGATTGACGAGTTCGTCAGGGCCGCTGGCTTGATTGATGCGGTGGACGAGTTTGAGCGAATTGACCATCAGGAATCGGACGATGTGGTAGGCGAATTCGTGGCGGTCGCGGATGGTCATCGGCTTTTCGCGCCCGGCCTCTTGGTAACCGTGTTCTTCGCAAATGAGTTCGCGAAAGGAGACGACGCTTTTGCGGTAATCGCAGAGATAGTCTTGGATACTACGACGGGCGCTGACGAAATGTCGGGGCTGGAGGCCGAAGACGGGATAGACGGCGTCCATCGGCTGTTTGAAAACAACTTCGGAGCGCTGCCAATCGAGGCAGGTGAAGGGGCTTTTGATGACATGGTCGACGTGAGCGTCGACGGAGTAAAGCATCAAGTGCAGGACGGCGAGCTTCGGTTCGTTGAACTTCAGCGGGCCGAGCGTGGGATTGATTTGGAGGCGGTAGTCGTGGCGTGCGAGTTCGGCGGTGAGGGTTGATTCGAAAGCGTGGTGCAGGGCTGCGAAGCGCGAACGATTTAGCTCGTCGACGATGACTACGCAATCGATATCGCTGATGCCTTCGAGCCCATTGCCGAGCAGGAAGCTTCCGGTGATGGTGGTGGAGGCGACCCAGTCAAAGCGATGGACGACTTCCTCTACGCGTTGCAGCACGCCGCGACGGATTTCGTCGCCGTTACTTTCAGCATTAGGCATTGATAGGATCATGGGAACTCCCTTCCCCAAGAGGCCGCGCTAGGCGGCCATGGCTCTCGTTTGGAATGGGATGCTCAAGATTGGCTTGGGCTTGTTGCCGACCAATTCATAGAGTTTGAGGCCCATTGCTGCGCCTGTAACGTGCGGCGGGTCTGGGCAAAGGACGCCATAGGCAGCGTCCCAGTCGCTGGGGCGAATGGAGGCGATGGTGAGGTGAGGGTGCCAGGCTTCGCCGGTGAAGGGGAAGCCCTTTTCGAGCACCGATCGCTGCTGAGCGGCGGTGAGGCTGCTCCAGCGGGAGGTGAAGCGAGCTTCGGTGGTTTTTGGATCGCGGTGAGGTGATAGGCTTTTGATTACAGCCGACTGAATCGTTCTTGCGGCTCGTTGTGAGGCTTCCGACCAATGGCAGACGAGGGTGTGATTGCCAGTGAGTGCGTCATTGGAAAAAACATGCCAGCCAGTCAGCGAAACTGCGATTGGTTCGATCTGAGTCGCGACGCTCAAGAGTGCCTTGGCGACGCGATTGAGGTTATTGAACGCGGCGAGGTAGAGCGTCGTGTGGGGTGGATCGGTTAGAAAAAGCTGATCGCCGACGAGCTGCTGCACTCGCCGCTTATAACCGCGCACGAACGTTGCGAGTCGCGCATCGGGTTCCAATGAGATGAATGCCATTCGACTCGTCATGCGGCCTTGCGCTCCGAAGGAGTTTCGATCGGGCGGCCGGTGTAAGCCGGGTCGGCCGGGGGGAGCATTTGCGTCGCGAAGGCGAGGCGGCTCATGAATTTGATGGAACGGAAAATGGTTCGGGCCTTGGAGCGCCAAGTCGAAGCCCAGTTCGAGCTGCCATATTGGCGAGGCGGGAACACGACTGGAATGGACTGAATCGTCCAGCCATTTTTCTTGGCTTGGTAAAGCGCGTAGACGTCAAAATTGAAATCGATTGGCGCCTGGGGGAGGTGATTGAGGAGCGAGCGGTGGAAGAGTTTGGGCTGAGCGTTGATTTCGGAGAGCCATTTTCGCAGAAGGCAGGTGGCGACGACTTGCATGCCCCAGGTGATGACTTTTTCACTCAGTCTGCGGCCACTTCGGTGACCTTTGACGAGCAGTTTTTCGGGTTTCTTGGAGGTTTTGAAGACTTTGTGGGCGCGAAAGACGTCGGCGAGGTCGGTTTGAAGGTCGGCGTGGGACCAGGCGAGGACTTCGCCGCGAGCATGGCAGAGGCCATACCAGAGGCCATGACCGTACCCTTTGTTTTGTTCGACACGCACGCTGCGCGCTTTGGGAAAGCGCGGGAGAAGGGTTCGCATGACTTCTGGCGTGCGATCTTTGGAGCCGTTGTCGACGAGGATCAATTCGCAATCGACGTTGCCGCGCACTTCTTCGAAGCGATTGAGAATCGCTTCGATTCCGCGCGCCTCGTTGTAGCAAGGCAGGACGATCGAGAGTTCTGGGGTATTCATTTGCATGGTTAATACGTTCGATAGATTCGCTGGGGGCGAATTGTCGTAATAGCGAATAGGTGAAAGCAGGGTCAAACGCGACAATTCGACCCCAGCCACCCTTCACAAGAGTAGGTTCAACATTTTTAGGCGGCCTTCTTTTGGCCGTAGCGATTTTGGTAGCGGTCGTGATACTTTTGGGCGGCTTCGAAGGAGAGGATTTGCGGCTGACCGAGTTGCATCGAGAGCCAGACGGTCTTGGCGACATCCTCAGTCATCACCGCGGCTTTGAAGGCGGCGGTAACTGTTTTGCCCCAGGAGAAGACGCCGTGATTGGCGAGCAAGATCGCCGGGGCTTTGTTGCGGTGTTTCATAATGAAGCGGCCGAGTTCGTCGCTATCGCATTCGGCGAAGGGGCAGCAGGGAATCTCGGCGCCAAACTCGTCGGCGATCGCGGTGAGGCAGAGCGGGATCGATTGGTGGCAGGCCGCGAAGCTCGTGGCGTAGTTGCTGTGCGTGTGGATCACACCGCCGAGCGACTTGTCGTGGCGATAGAGAAATAGATGATGCTGTAAATCGACGCTCGGCTTCATGCCATTGTCGATGATGTCGCCGGTTGTCAGATCGACTTCGACGAGCAAGTCTGGCGTGAGCTTTTCGTAATCGATGCCCGAAGGCTTGATGACCAACTTGCCCGATTCGTGATCGAGACCGCTGGCGTTGCCCGAGTGCATCGTCACCAAGCCGGTTTTCACGAGACCCTTGTTGATCTCGCAAACTTCTTCGCGGAGCCTTTTCATGTTGGTCGAAGTGGTCATGGGCTTCTCGATGGACAAATTGATGTGGAAAGGAGAGGAATGGGGTGATGAGAAGGTTATGCGACCTTTCGCCGTTCGCGAAAAGCGCGGACTTGGGGGTCATGAATGAACCGTGCGGCGCTGCGGAGAACATGCGCGGCGTAAACCGGGTTTTCGGCGCCGATCACGGCGGAGGCGGCGATGACATATTTGGCGGGGATGTCCATTACGTTGGTAGTCTTCACGCCGCCATCGAACATGACTTGAAGGTTGTAGCGATCTCGCATTTCATCAAGTGCGACGACGACATCAATCGCTTCGGGTTGCATCTGCTGGCCAGAGCGTCCCGGTTCGCGAATGCCGAGCACCATCGCGAAATCAACATGCGGCAAATAAGCGAGCAGCGAGCCGAGCGACATGCCGGGGCGCCAAACGACGCCAACTTTCTTGCCTCGCTTGCGGCAATCGAAAAAGAGCTCGTGCAGATCATCTTCTGATTCAATGTGGAAGAGAAACCAATCGATCTTGTCCCAAAGTTGCTCGACCCATCGCCGAGGAGTTCGCGACATCACGTGCATTGCGAATGGGCGATCGGGCCAAAGTGCGCGAGCTTGGTCGATTTTGTCGAGCCGCACCGGGCTGGGGTTGGGCGTCATGGTCGAATCGATGAGATCGATGTGGACGTGATCGCAGTTGCGCCCGACTTTGTCGTAGAGTGACTGAACGTTTTCCGCCTCGCAGGCATAGACGGCGAGGCCAAAATTGCGGGCTTGGTCAAAGCTGTAACGGCGATGGAGGGCGTAGCCGATGCCAAATAATAGGCCCGATGAGGTAAGTCGGAGAACGCCAGGGGTCGCGGCGAACAAGTCGCCGATCGCAAGGATGGCGGCCATATTGAGCAAAAATGAAAGCGTTGAAATCACGGCAAACCAGGCAAAAGAGCGAAACAAATAACTTCGTGGCACCTGGAAGTTGAAAATGGCGTTGCCGACAAAACTCAAGGTCATGCCAATGAGAAAGCTGATGACCAGCGCCGGAGCGGACGAGAGAATTGGCTGCAGGACAAAGCGATTGACTAAAAGCTCGACCACGATCGAAGCAAAGCCAATCACCGTGAAGCAGGCGAGATAGCGGTAGCGATAGATGAAGTAAGAGAGACCGTTATGCTCGATGAGATTGCGAATACGCGTCAGGATGTGCGCGCGATGCGACCACGGTCCTTGCAGAATGATCGACTCACCCTCGCTACTTTGCATACCGCGTCCATGCATTGGTATTACGTCCTTTAGCCAGGGATCGGGAGCGCCGCGCTTCGAGGCCCCTTATCGACGCAAACAGGCATCGACTTGGGGAATTTCATGGCGTGGCGCTCTCGATATTTGTGGCCCAGCTTTGGGGGCCGAAGGTTACTCGCGGCGCCAGCGGAGGTTCAAGGTCAGTCGGAGAGCGCCTGCGAAGTAAATCCTCCGCTTAAGCATCGGGTTGGGCTTGAAAAAGCTCGTTGCTTTCTTCGCTAGCAGTGCGATAGCGATGCTAGTCTCGGTCGCGGGAAGGCATTGGAAACGCGCCGGTTTGCAGAAATTCGCGCACCGCTGCGGCGACATCGCGGCGGAAAAGCAAGCCGCTATGGAGCGTGGGGAAGGTCATGAAATCCATTTGTTCGGAGAGCTCGACGCTGAATCGCGGCACGAGAAGATCGAAATCGGCGCGGATGACTCCCACGAACCATTGATCGGGGGTCGGAAGATTGTTCACATAACTAGTGGGCGAACTGGAGAGGTCATAAACAGTCGGGATGAGGTATTTCAAAAGGGGCCCAAACCACTTAGCCCAATTAACGCCGCGATTGGGCGGCGCGAGGAGCACGACTCGTCCCAGTTTGTCTAATTTAAGTTTTCGCAGTGCTCCGCGGGCGACGATCGTTCCCATGCTGTGAGCGACAACGTGCAACTTGGAGACTTCGGGTTGGCTAGCGAGTTTCGCGAGTTCCTCTGCAAAGCGTTCGCTATGGTCGCGAAGGCGGCCTTGGAAGGTGGAATAACTCCAGAGTTTAGTGCGATACCCGGCCTTTCTGAGCGCTTTGGCCAACGAGAACATGACCCAAGAAGGAGCTGCAAAGCCGTGGATCAAAACGACGAGTTCTTGCCGTGCCACGTCGGCAGCCGCTGGCTGGTTAGATACGGGTGCATCCATTGCCACAATTGCCACCGGAGGTAGCCTCATTACGCGTACGCGACCAATACGACACTGCCAGTCGTGCCGTTTCTCTGTCTAACAGAAGAAAGCATACGTTTGAATTGCGCTGGTTGACGTTTCCGCGCAGGCGCGACTAGGCTGTGACAACCAAAAACCGGTCAAAAACAACTACTACTTCCATCTCAAACTGGCTCTGCGACTAGAGTTAGGTCGCAAACCGCCATTTTTCGAGGCGATTTCAAATCGAGCAGGCGAACATGACGACCAATTTGCCCCTTTTAGCGATTAATACGATCCGCACCCTCTCCATGGATGCGGTGCAAAAAGCCAATAGCGGCCACCCGGGGACGCCGATGGCGCTTGCCCCGGTGACCTACTCGATTTGGACCGAGGCGCTGCGATATTGCCCCGCCCATCCTGATTGGCCGGGCCGCGATCGATTTGTGCTTTCATGCGGACATGCTTCGATGCTGCTTTATTCCATTTTGCACCTCGTGGACGTGCGAAGGCCCAACGGCCAGCCGGCCATTTCACTGGACAACATCAAGGACTTTCGGCAACTCGGCAGCCCCTGTGCCGGCCACCCTGAACATGACTACGCTCCCGGCATCGAAACGACCACCGGGCCACTTGGGCAAGGTGTCGGCAATAGCGTCGGCATGGCGATTTCGGCGAAGTGGTTTGCCGCCAAATACAATCGCCCCGACTTCGATCTCTTTGGCTACCGGGTCTTTGCGCTATGCTCCGATGGGGACTTGATGGAGGGAATCTCCACGGAGGCGGCCTCCATTGCGGGCCATCTCAAGCTCAATAATCTCTGCTGGATCTACGATGACAATAAAATCACCATCGAAGGGGAAACAGAACTCGCGTTCAGCGAAGATATGGCGACCAAGTTTGCGGGGCTGGGCTGGAATGTCCTCCACGTAAACGATGCAAATGATCTATCAGCGATCTCCAAAGCGCTCACGGGCGCAACACAGACCAAAGAGAAGCCAACCCTGATCATTCTCAAAAGCGTGATCGGCTGGGGATCGCCCAACAAAGCTGGCACCCATAACGCACACGGCGCTCCCCTCGGCGAAGAAGAAATCAAGCTTACGAAAAAGGCCTATGGCTGGCCCGACGAAAAGTTCCTTGTGCCGCCTGAGGTTCGAACGCATTTCGCGGAATTGGTTGGCGCCCGGGGCGCCAAGTCCTATGCGGAATGGACCAGCGCTTTCGAAAAATACAAAGCCAAGTATACGACGGAAGCCAAGGAACTGGCCGCGATTTGGGCGGGCGAGCTTCCTAGCGGCTGGGATTCCGAGATCACTCCCTTTCCAGCTGACGCCAAAGGACTCGCTTCGCGCGTCTCCTCGGGAAAAGTCATCAATGCTATCGCCAAGAAAGTACCTTGGTTCTTAGGTGGCTCCGCTGACCTCGCGCCTTCGACGATGACCATGCTCGAATCGACCGATGCGGGTCACTTTAGCGCCCACAATTACGCGGGCCGCAACTTTCACTTCGGCATCCGCGAACATGGCATGGCCTCCGCCAGCAATGGCATGGCGCTCAGCGGCCTTCGCCCTTATGTGGCGACCTTCTTCGTATTCAGCGATTACCTGCGCCCGGCGATGCGGCTCAGCTCGATCATGCATCAGAACGTGATCTATGTCTTCACGCACGATTCGATTGGCCTGGGAGAAGATGGTCCGACGCATCAACCGGTAGAACATTTGGCCGCATGCCGAGCGATTCCGGGCCTGAGCGTAGTACGCCCTGGCGATGCCAACGAAGTCGCCGAATGTTACCGAGCGGCGCTGAAGGATTCCAAGCATCCCGCTGCGATGGTCCTCTCCCGCCAAAACTTGCCCACTTTCGATCGAACCAAGTTCGCCCCGGCTGCCAACGCGGCTCGCGGCGGCTATACGCTGATCGACCACGTGGATGGAAAAGCACCTTCTGCAATCATCCTCTCGACGGGCAGTGAACTGACGCTCGCGGTCACCGCCTACGAGCAACTCACCAAGGAAGGTATGGCCGTCCGAGTTGTGAGCCTTCCCTGTTTTGAATGGTTCGACGCCCAGGATCAGGCTTATCGTGATTCGGTCTTGCCACCCGCCATCACGGCGCGAGTGGCGATCGAAGCGGGCATCAAGCAAGGCTGGGAAAAGTACCTTGGCCAACGCGGCCGATTCGTGGGGATAAATGCGTTCGGCGCATCAGGCCCCTATGCCGCCCTTTATGAGCACTACGGGATCACACCAAAACACGTCGTCGCCGAAGTGAAAGAGGCGATTGCTTCAGCTCGAAACTAGCATACTTCTGGAGCTATTATTGAAAAACGTTCCGCGAGGACGTACAGGACTATTCTCGGCGACTTTCCTACTTCAGGTCCATGCTTACCGCTTGCGCCGTGCGTGTTTCCAGCACGACGCCCATCGTGAGTGACGGCTCCGTGATCCTTACCGGGCGTTCCATCTCTGAGCACGGCAAAATGGGCTGACCGCGTCGCAAAGCTCTTATAAAAGCGACGTTTGCGACAACTGCTGCATTCGGCACGCTGATTGCTATTGAGGGAGTTCGTGAAGTCAACGTTTTGAAAGGCATTCGCACGATGGCGCCCATTCTCTCCTCCTCGCTATTTGAACTGCGATGCGATTGTCATGACGACATCGCGTGTTGATGCGACCTTTCTCTTTCCGCTTATCCGATCACGGAAGGCCCTGGATTTTTGTTGAGCGATGCGCCGCGCCGAAGGGATAGCCCACTGGCTGCGCCATCTTTCGATCCCTTTTTCGGATCTTAAAAGCGCCTTTGTTTTTCAGCGCTACCCCTGCGCGCCGGTATTCAATTCCTTTGGTAGAGGAGTCTATTCGATGTCAGTATTGAAGCGCAAGCAGCGTCACGGGTTTACGCTCGTTGAATTGCTGGTGGT
>JBKJSI010000736.1:0-3646 GCA_046595915.1 Pirellulaceae bacterium | reverse complement strand
CTGAACCGAACGATGGAGGGGTACTTTTTTACTTGGCCTGCATCGCTCTTTGCACTGTTTCAGCTTGCAGTCCTGGAAACGAGCTCTACAGAATCGAAGCCATCGCGACTACGCGCGTTGGCTTGGCTAGGTGGGCTCGTTTTGGCTGGCTCGGGTTATTACTTTCTTTGCTTGCGGCTGGGGCTGGCGCATGAGCCGATGTTTCTGACTGGCTTTATTGCGGCGGCGATTCCGGCTTGGCTGGCGGCGCGATCGGTTCATGGGAACCGATCGGCGATGTGTGCGGGCGGCTGGGTTTTGACTGGTTTTGCTGCTTACTATGCGGGATGCATTGCGGTGACTGTGGGGATGGATTTGATTCGCGGGCGATTGAGTTGACCGAGGATGGCATTAAGTGACCGTTTCTTGTCACGGCTGGGTGATTGCGGTCATTCGAAATTTGAAGAAACTTCGTTTGCGTTTGGCGCCATCTGGTCAAGCTCTTGGTCCACTCGATTACAGGTTATAATTCGATCATGGATCTGATTTATATCGAAACCACGGTAGTTGGCAGCATCGCGGGGCGCCTGCATCCCAACCCTGAAATTTCATCGCGGCAGCGTATTACCCGAGAATGGTGGGCCACCGCGCCTAACCTGTACAGAGTTGTTACTTCGAAACTGACGCGTGACGAATGCGGCGCTGGCGATCCAACCGCAGCTGCTGAGCGACTAGAAATCATTCGCGGAATTCCGTTGCTTGACGAATCCGTGACTGCCGAATCTTTGGCGGCTTTATTGATTCAACGCTTGGCGATTCCCGCTTCGGAGCCACGGGATGCGTTGCATGTCGCCACAGCGGCGGTGAACGGTGTACAATTTATTGTGACCTGGAACTTCAAGCACATACTCAATCCCCATTTGCAGGCGAAGATTGCCGACGCTTGTCGTGAAGCGGGCTTTATTCCACCCGTCATTTGTACGCCTGAACAATTGAGAGCCTCAGAAGATGACGATTCCTGATCCCAACGACGAGATTCTTGCCATCAAGCGGCAACTTGCCGCTCAATTTGGCAATGATTTGCATCGAATTGCGGAAGATATAAGAAGTCGTCAGCACGAGGATGGGCAAGATGTAGTTTCCTTTCCTCCTCGCCGGTGCGATGTGAGTATTGCTGCTAGTCAACCGACGTTGGTCAACGGCCCAGGGACGGGGTGCAACTCGACGGTCCAATAGATTTTCAAAGGACCGGGCAGAATTCGTCGCGTTAACCGCAACGCTCGCTTACTCCAAAATCATGTCATCCACCGTGCGACCCGAAGGAATCATCGGGAGCACGTGTTCAACGTACGGCACTTCGACGTCGAGGACGTAGGGGCCGGGGTAGCGGATCATTTCTTCTAGGGCTGGGATGAGGTCGGCCTTCTTGCTGACCGTGGCGGCGCCGCAGCCGTAGCCTTTGGCGATCATCACGAAGTCGGGATAGCGCTCGGTGGCGTAGTTGCTGCTGCCCTTGCCCTTGGCTTCGGCGTGGTCGATCGGGCCGAGATAGGTGTGGGCGCGGTTGCCGTCGTGGAAGCGATCTTCCCACTGCGTGACCATGCCGAGGTGCTGATTGTTGAGGAGCAGGACCTTCACCGGGAGTTTTTCGCAGAAGCAGGTGGCGAGTTCCTGGATATTCATCTGGAAGCTGCCGTCGCCATCGATGTCGATGACGAGCGCGTCGGGGTGAGCTGCTTGAGCGCCCATCGCGGCAGGGAGGCCGAAGCCCATCGTGCCGAGGCCGGAGCTACAGAGCCAAGTGCGCGGGTTGTTGAACTTATAGAACTGGGCCGCCCACATTTGATGTTGGCCGACGCCGACCGAGACGATGGTTTTGCGATTCGCCGTCAGCTTGGAAAGGGCGTCGATGGCGGAAGATTGAAAAATGCCATCAAACTTCGTATCAAACTTGAAGGGGTGCTGCTTCTTCCACTGCTGGGTTTGCGTGGCCCAGGCGGTGACCTCTTCGGGCTTCTCGACGATCTTGTTGAGCTCGGTGAGCGCGTATTTGACGTCGCTGACGATCGGGATGTGAGCTTCTTTGTTCTTGTTGATTTCGGCCGGATCGATATCGACGTGAATGATCTTGGCGTGCTTGGCGAAGGCTTCGAGCTTGCCGGTCACGCGATCATCGAAGCGAACGCCGAGCGCGATGAGCAGATCGCAATCGCGAACCGCCCAGTTGGCGTAGACGCTGCCGTGCATGCCGAGCATGTCGAGCGAAAGCGGGCCGTCGCTGGGATAAGCGCCGAGGCCCATCACCGTCATGGTCACGGGAATGCCCGTGCGATCAACGAGTTCGCGGAGAGCTTCACTTGCGCCTGAGGAGAGGATGCCGCCGCCCGCATAAATCATCGGCCGCTTGGCGAGCTTGATCGCCAAAGCCATTTGCTTGATTTGTTCAGGGCGGGCTTTGGGGGAGACGCCGGTGTAGCCAGGGAGATTGACCACTTCATCGAAGTCGGGCGTGCAGATGGCGTTTTGAATGTCTTTGGGCATGTCGATCAGCACCGGGCCGGGGCGACCCGTTGTGGCGATTAAGAATGCCTCGCGCATGATGCGGGGGAGTTCTTTGACATCGGTCACCAAGTAATGGTGCTTGGTGATCGCGCGGCAGACTTCGACGATCGGTGTTTCTTGGAAGGCATCGGTGCCGATCACGCCGGTGGGGACTTGGCCGGTGATGGCGATGAGCGGAATGCTATCGAGCTTGGCGTCGGCGATGGCGGTGACGAGGTTGGTTGCGCCGGGGCCGCTGGTGGCCATGCAGACGCCGACCTTTCCGGTCGACCGGGCGTAGCCCTGGGCGGCGAAGCAGCCGCCTTGCTCATGGCGGGGGAGAATGGTGCGGATTTGGGGGGCGTATTTGGTGAGCGACTGGTGCATCGGCATGCTGCAGCCGCCTGGATAGGCGAAAAGTACCTCGACGCCGTGCTCCACGAGGGAGCGGACGAGGATGTCGGCGCCGGACATGGTTTTCGCGGCGGTAGGGGCGGCAATCGAGGTGGACATGGAGAGGGATCGCTATAGGAAAGGAGCAATGACTCAGGATTAAGGGCTTCAACTAAGGCATTCATCGGCCGGAAAGCCGTAACTGGACGATAGTTAGGGCGAACTGTGAAAGGCCGAATTCTTCAGTTTAGGGCGGCTGAAAATTGATTGCAAGGAACCGGATGGTCAAAACGGTGGACAAATGAACACTTCATGAGGGATTTTGGAGGAATCAATCTTCGTTTGTCGTCGCAGACTGCCTAGGATTCTACTGGGCGGCACAGGGTTCGCGCCCTGGCTCCCGTCCGAAAAGGGGGACAGGCACCCTTCAGTTTGTGGTTGCTTGAAAACGCAAACTCCATAGCCGGGAGCCAGTCCCCCTTTTCGGACGGGCCTCTACCTTTTTCATGCCGAGAACGTTCTTGCCAAATTCTATCTCTGCGGACGATCGATCGACCGCCCAGCCCGACCTGCATCTTGCGACAATTGCGGAGCGCGAACGGGCGATCCTCGCGCCGTACGCGCAGCACACACTCGATTCGGTCGGTCGTTGCCATACCGAGCCGACGCAAGACTATCGCGGCGCTTATCAGCGGGATCGAGATCGGATTATTCACTCGGCGGCATTTCGTCG
>JBKJSI010000645.1:0-3283 GCA_046595915.1 Pirellulaceae bacterium | reverse complement strand
TTGCTCCCTGCCGAATTGACCGTCCTTCAAAGACGCTCATTCGGCGGCGCAAATCCCGTGCCAATTCCGGAGATGTCTTACAGTCCAAAGGAGGACTTGTGTATAAATGACAGCCTAAGATGGTCAGGTTTGGATGCTTGTTTGAACGACATTGGGTGGGCTCCGGGGTGGAGTTTTGGGTCGGGCGGCGCGGCTAGGGTGGGCCTCTCTAATTTTAGTGGAAGCGTGGCGCTATTTGTGCGCATTTTGTGATTAGTTTTTATCATGCATTTTCGATTCCAGGCATTCGGCTCGCTCTGCCTTCCCCTCGCGGAGTGAGGGTGCTACTGGTGATTCCATTGCCGGACTTTACGGAGTCTTGTTCGTGTTTTCGCGGCATTTCATGCTTCCCATGCATCCAACCTATGCAACAAATGCATTGGATGCATAGCGATTTCCCTGCCATACTGCCGCTCGGTGGGCTGGCTAGCTGCTGGCTATGATTTGAGGGTGTTACTCGAGGCTAGGAGATGGAATGCTTATGAAATCTAAATTTGCGCTATTTGCTGCGGGATCGGCGCTTTTGTGCGCGAGTACCGTGGTGGTTGGTCAGGAGCCGGTGGTGAAAGCGCCTGCTTCGGCGGCTTCGAAGGTGCCGGCGAGTCAGGAGGCGGTTAGTAAGTGTCCGGTTACTGGTGCGCTGCAGACTTTGACTTCGTTTACTTCTGCTGCGCATGGCGGTCTGGCGGCGCAGAAGCCTGGTGATCAGGGGAATATGACGGCTGGGGCGCTTTCGAATCATGATTGGTGGCCGAATCAGCTCAATCTCAAGATTCTGCATCAGAATTCGCCTGCGGGGAATCCGATGGGCGAGAAGTTTGATTATGCGAAGGAGTTCAAGTCGCTCGATCTGGACGAGGTCAAGAAAGACATCATGAAGGTGATGACGACCTCGCAGGATTGGTGGCCGGCGGATTACGGTCACTATGGGCCTTTCTTCATTCGCATGGCTTGGCATAGCGCGGGGACTTATCGCGTGACCGATGGTCGCGGTGGGGCTCGTTATGGGACGCAGCGGTTTGCGCCGCTGAATAGTTGGCCTGACAACGCCAACCTCGACAAAGCGCGGCGTTTGCTGTGGCCGATCAAGCAGAAGTACGGGCGCAAATTGTCTTGGGCCGATCTGATGGTGCTGACGGGTAACTGCGCACTCGAATCGATGGGATTCAAGACGTTTGGATACGCAGGCGGTCGCGAAGATGTTTGGGAGCCGCAGGAAGATATTTACTGGGGGCCGGAAAGTGAGTGGCTGGGCGATAAGCGTTACACGGGAGACCGGCAACTGGAGAAGCCGCTTGGTGCGGTGCAGATGGGTTTGATTTATGTGAATCCCGAAGGTCCGAATGCCAAGCCTGATCCGATTGCGGCGGCGAAGGATATTCGCGAGACTTTTGGCCGGATGGCGATGAATGATGAAGAGACGGTGGCCCTCATCGCGGGTGGTCATACGTTTGGCAAGGCGCATGGCGCGGCACCGCCTAGTGGCAACGTTGGACCTGAGCCGGAAGGGGCGGGCCTTGAAGAACAGGGGCTCGGCTGGAAAAACAAATTTGGCAAAGGCTACGGTGGCGACACGATCACCAGCGGCCTTGAGGGAGCTTGGACGACGACGCCGACGCAGTGGTCGAACAACTACTTCGACAATCTCTTCGGCTTCGAATGGGAGCTAACGAAAAGCCCGGCCGGCGCACAGCAATGGACTCCGAAAGGAGACAAGGCGAAGGGGACGGTACCAGATGCACATGACCCCAAGAAGACCCACGCGCCGATCATGTTCACCACCGACCTGGCCCTGAAAATGGACCCGGCCTATGCCAAGATCTCGAAACGTTTTCATGAAGACCCGAAGGCTTTTGCGGAAGCTTTTTCGAAGGCTTGGTACAAATTAACGCATCGCGATATGGGGCCGATTTCGCTATGCCTGGGCCCCTGGGTTCCTGAGGTTCAGTTGTGGCAAGATCCGGTGCCGGCGGTGGATCATCCGCTGATTGACGAGAAGGATATCGCTTCGCTCAAGGGCAAAATCTTGGCTTCGGGGCTATCTGTTTCGGAACTCGTCTCGACGGCTTGGGCTTCGGCATCCAGCTTCCGCGGCACGGATAATCGGGGCGGGGCGAATGGAGCGAGGATTCGGTTAATGCCTGCGAAGGATTGGGAGGTGAATGAACCAGCCCAACTCGCGAAGGTGCTTGGGAAGCTGGAGCAGATTCAGAAGGAGTTCAATCAAGCTCAGGCGAAGGGGAAGAAGGTTTCGCTGGCGGACTTGATTGTGCTCGGCGGCGGCGCGGCGATTGAAGAAACCGCGAAAAAGGCGGGAAAGAAGGTGACCGTGCCTTTTGCTCCAGGGCGAACGGACGTGTCGCAGGAGAATACCGATGTGCAGTCGTACGCGATGCTCGAGCCGACGGCGGATGGTTTCCGTAATTATCGCCACCCGCAGCATCAGCAGCCGGCGGAACAGTTGCTGCTTGATCGGGCTCATAAGCTGAAGCTCTCGGCGCCGGAGATGACGGTGCTCATCGGCGGGCTGCGGGCGCTCGACATTAACCATGGCGATTCCAAGCTGGGAGTTTTTACGAGCAAGCCTGGTACGCTCACGAATGACTTCTTCGTCAACCTACTGGCGATGAACCTTCAGTGGCGCAAGTCGGCGAGTGACGAGCAAGTTTTTGAAGCCGTTGATCGGGCGACTGGGAAAGTGGT
The DNA here is from genome assembly GCA_046595915.1 of Pirellulaceae bacterium. Lineage (GTDB taxonomy): Bacteria > Planctomycetota > Planctomycetia > Pirellulales > Pirellulaceae > JBKJSI01. The sequence continues at coordinate 541 of JBKJSI010000645.1, read as the reverse complement.
TTGGACCGGCAGCCGAGTTGATCTGGTGTTTGGCTCCAATTCCCAGCTGCGAGCGATTGCGGAAGTTTATGGAAGCTCGGATGGGCAAGAGAAGTTCGTCCAAGATTTCGTGGCGGCTTGGAATAAGGTGATGAATCTGGATCGCTTTGATCTGGAGCCGGGGGTTCGCAAGGGATTGCAGAGTGTTGCTAAGCAGTAAGGCGATTGTCGCTGGCTGTTGAGCGACGTTCGTTAATACATAGAGCCCTTGGCATTGATGCCGAGGGCTCTTCTTTTTTGGCTTATGAGAAGATTGCTGTTCTAAGCCGTGTTCAGAAAACAAAGTGGAGATCAACCGCTCAACAATAGAGAGCGAATTGCGCCACTTTATTCTCATACCTTAGCGAGGGCTATTGCCCGTCACCCCAAGGATTATCTCGGGCCTTCAGCCCTTATGCTTGGATGGCGACCGTGTCCCAGGGCCTACGCAGAGTACTGCTCCGACCCTGGCTACGATATCACAGGCCGTTGGCCCTGAATTCGAGAACGAGTGCGAGTACGA
>JBKJSI010000553.1:0-2558 GCA_046595915.1 Pirellulaceae bacterium | reverse complement strand
GGAGAATTATTCAGGGTTTTCCGCGTAATTTCAAGGGCATTGTGGGGCTGCCGAAAACCCTTGTGAGTGATTTCACGCCGCTAGGGAGCTACAATGCAGCCCTTGGCGTCCGACCTAAATCCCGCTTTTCGCATTTCGGAATTCCACGAGTCTTCGCGAGGAACCTCTTCATGTTCAGTCATCTTCGATTCACGGCGATCCTAGTTCTCGGGACACCGCTGTGTACTTGCTGTGTCGACACGATGGCGATGGCACAAGATCAGAAACCTGGCGATGAAAAGATCGATGGCTTCACGGATACGCCGATAATCCCTGGCACGAAGTGGACGATCCATGATCCACGGCGGCCACAACCCAAGGTAGTTGAGCCGGGCAAGTCATTTAGCCAAGGTGCGAGCGCGCCATCGGATGCGGAAGTGCTCTTTGATGGCAAGGATCTATCAAAGTGGCAGGATGGCAAAGGGGAAGAAGTGAAATGGAAGGTGGAGAATGGCTATCTGGAGACGGCGCCGCGGGGCGGAGGCATTCGTACGCGCGGGAAGTGGGCCGACTTTCAGTTGCATGTGGAGTGGGCGTCACCGACGCCGGCAAAAGGAAGCGGGCAAGGTCGCGGCAATAGCGGCGTCTTGATCAATGGCATGTATGAAGTGCAAGTCCTCGATTCGTACAAAGCCAAGAGCTATCCCGACGGCCAAGCAGGATCGATCTACGGTCAGGCCCCGCCGCTCGTAAATGCTAGTTTGCCGCCGGGCGAGTGGCAATCTTATGACATCATCTTTGAATCACCACGCTGGGACAAAGAGGGCCAGCAAACCAAGAAGGCAATCGTCACCGTGCTCCACAATGGCGTCCTGATTCACCATCGCTACGAATTCACCGGCGGCACTGATGGCATCAGTAAGGAAGTACCATGGAAGACCCTGGCGAAATACACCAAGCATGAGCCGGAGTGCTTTATCGCACTACAGGATCATAACAACCCAGTGCGCTATCGGAACATTTGGATTCGCGCGATGGGAAGTTACGATTCGCCGTAGTGAATCAGGCCAAGCCGTATCTCGGCGCCATTTCTATGTCGAAATAGGTGGCGTAGGTGCTTGCCGAAAAGTCCAATAAACGAGCATCGCCATGGCGCCTCCCGCGAAGCTTGCTACGCCGGGAGCAAGGACCACGAGGTTCGCCAAATACCAATCCCCCTGGACCGCAGGTTTCCAAATATCTCCTAGATTATTCGAGGTTGCTGGAAAGTCGCCAACTGCCTGCACAACAATAGCCATTTGCCAATAAAAAGCAGCGGTCCAAGGTGCAATGCCGGCAACGGTTCCACCGATGAAGAATGCTTGCAGCGCGCCGCGAGCATAAACGATCCCCGCGATCCAAATGGCAGGCGAAGATAGTAGAAACAACGACAAAAGCGGCACGCCGATCACCGGCGGCGCAGCGAAGATCAAGCCGCAAAGGATTGCGACTAGCGTGACCACCAGAATGAGACGGCCGATTCCGAATTGCATTCTTTTGTGCCTCCATTCAAATGAAGCCGGAGATCGCTAGACTACCGCCGCAGAGGGTGCGCGGTGAATTGGGCGGGAATGACGAACTCTGGGGCATCGAGCGTTACACCGGGATTGCGGCGGGCGACCACTCGAAAGTAGCCCAAGTTTTCTCCCTGATCTGCTTTGAGCAAATCGATTTCTTCTTGATTCTCTGGCGCAACGGCTTCAAGCCATTCCACCCATAGCTTCCAGCCATCGGGCATTGTGTCGGCGAGTTCGATTTCCACGATGCCGGTTCGCTCCCAATGTCGCCGCCACCACGGCGCGGAGTGCATAATCCAGTTACTTTGTTGCCACCATTTCGATAGCCGTTCGGGAATCGCGCCATCAAACTCCTTCGTGATGGCGACTCCACAAATGCCGAGTTGGCCGCCAGGTTTTACAAAGCGTGCGAGGTAGTTGAGGTAGAGGTCATCGGTTCCGAAATAGAAAAAGGAGTCAATCGAGAGGATGGCGTCGAAGAAGTTTTCGGTGAAGGGTAACGACCTGGCGTTGGCATGAATGGGATGAATGCTGCTTGATGCTCCTACGGCGTCGATGCGTTGTTGCCTCTCTTCGGCGCTGAACCAGAGATCGGTTGCCCACACTTCGACGCCAAATTCATAGTGCAGGAAAATGGATGACGCGCCTCGGCCACAGCCGAGGTCAAGAACCCGCATGCCGGGTCTCAGATCCATTCTCTCCGTGAGCCATTCGGTTAGCCAAAGCGAATTGGCTCCGCCACTGGCGGAGCCAATGACCCAATCGGGGTGGTAGCCATTGGCGCGGGGGAATCGATCGTGAAGAAAGCGAAGATCTCTGTTCATCGCCGCATTCTAGTAGCTCGCGAGGCCGGCCAGCAATCATTTCAAAATAGGTTAGGCGCGCTCGGAGAGAAGGAGCCAGCGTTCGTAGAGTTTGCTAACCTCGGCGGCGATGGCGTCTAGGCGGCGGCTGGCGACGGAGATTTCGGCGGTAGGGCTTTTGAAGAAATCGGGTTCCGCCATTTTGGTGTGGAGTGTCGCT
>JBKJSI010000427.1:0-6164 GCA_046595915.1 Pirellulaceae bacterium | reverse complement strand
CAGCAACGCCTCCTGCCGCACCCAAGTAGCGCAGGTGTTTTACTCGCGGGAAAAAGTCGAAATTATTCAGTGAAACGAAAACACAACGAAATCAGGATGTGGAGTTAACAGATGGATCAAGTCAAGAAAATCATGGCCCAACTCTATAAGCAGGGCTTCTGGATCGGTTGCGGCATCATCGCCATTGCCTCTGTTGCAATTGGCGTCATGGCGACGCTCAACGTGCAAGAGACGGCGAAGAAGCAGAAAGCTCGCATTGATTCGGCAATCTCTGCAATCACACCGGTGAGCGCCGTCAAGGATCATCCGAATGCAAAGACCGCCGCAGCGCGGGACAATGTCAATTTAGAGCTAGAGCGCCGGGTCTATGGCTTGTGGAAAAGCAATTTTGATCGGCAGCGAGGAGTGCTAACTTGGCCTCTGGAATTGCCTTCCACATTTCACGATGAGATTAAGAATCCTAAATACTTGCAGCCCGAGTTAATTCTCCTCACTACTCCTGAAGCCGAATTACTGAGCATTACCTCTCGAAACATCTATCGAAACTATATTGTAGAAGAGTTGCCAGAGCTCGCTCCCATTATCAAAGCGAAGTGGCACGTTGATCTTACGACCACCATGGCAGCGGGCGGCGGAGCAGGCGGTGTTGGCGGCCCACCAGGCGGAATGAAAGGCGGCCCACCGGGCGGCGTGGGTGGACCTGGCGGTCCTGGTGGATCAGGTGGTATTGGCGGGATTGGCGACGGTGGTGGAGGCCCCGGTCCCGGTGGTGGAATCGGTGGCGGAGGTTCCTCCCAGGTTTATGATCCAACAGAAGTAGTTGCTTGGGATTCCTCCAGCCAGCAAATGTTGGCAACCAAAGTGCTGCGCGGCAACAGCCGTGGCGTACCTTCTACGCTTGACATTTTGTACGCGCAAGAAGACTTGTGGATCGTCAAGGCTTTGCTCAATGTCATCGCAAAAACCAATGGAAATGCGTTGGAACGCCATCGAGCCCCCATTAAAGAGATTCGCACTTTGCTAACTGGGCAAGATGCGGGCTCCAAGATGGGTGGAATCAAGGTCTTGTTTGCTAGCGCCGGCGCGGCTCCGGCGGATGGTGCAGCGCCCGTCGTGCCGGGCGGTCCGACTAGCGGCGCTCCCGCGGTGGGTAAGCCTGGGGCGGGTGGCCCACCTGGCGGAAACCCTTATGGCGCCGCAGGCGGCGCAGCAGCGAGCGCTCACCCAGGCGACATGCGATATGTCGGCGCCGATTTCTTGCTAAAGCCGGTTGATGTTATCAAGACCGCAATCGAATCAGAAGCATTTGACGACGCAGCGCTTGCGGTGGCAAAACGAGTTCCATTTCGCATGCTGCTAGTGATGGATCAACGTGAGTTGAGCAAGTTCCTCGTCAATTGTGGTAACAACGATTTGATGGTTGAAGTCAGTCAGGTTCGAATCAACCCCCAGGCCTCGACAATGTCCGCTGGTAGCCCAATGGGCGGTATGGGTGGCATGCCCGGCGCTCCGGGTGGTTCTGGTGGTCTACCCGGTGCTCCTGGCGGCTCAGGTGGTATGGGCGGCAAGGGCGGTGGAGCAGGCGCAGGCGGCGCAGGCATCGGTGATAGCGGCGGCGGTCCAGGTGGCGCTGGCGGCGGCGCCGGAACCACTGTGGCAATCGCTGGACCAGTTGGATTGTCACCTTACGATATTCTGGTCGACATCTATGGTTACGTTCAGATTTACAACATTCCCGCCACCAAGAAGTTCAAGCACCTTGAACAGGCAGCGGGCATAAATCCGACGGGCGACAATACTGCAAATGCCGCTGCAGCAACTCCAGCAGCAAACAATGTTCCCGCAGTCAATGTAGGGCAGCCCGCTGCGACGGATACCAATGTGGTTCCGCCGGCCAATGGCGGCGAACCAGCTGCATCCGCTCCTGCCGCCGCTGGAAATGTCCCAGTCGAGGGCGTCCCTCCTGCGACTACAACTCCTTCGCCAAGTCCGCCTCCGGCGGATGGCGCACCTCCAGCCAATGGGGCTCCTCCAGCCAATGGGGCTCCTCCGGCAAATGGCGCTCCACCGGCGACTCCCTAAATGTATTTAACTCACTGTTTGCCGAAACAATTCAAGTAAAAATAAGTAAATCGAAATAGGAGATGGGCGATGGCAAAAAAGGAAAAGGTTGCGAAACCTGCCAAAGTGAAAGCAAAGAAAAAGCCCCAGTTCAATGCCGAACAGGGAGGCATTGGCAAGCTATTTCAACAGCATGGAGAAAAGATGGCCTTCGGCGGGGTGATTCTCGCCACCGGGGCGTTAATTTATCTCGGCTGGTCGGCGTCAACCACTCTCTCGCCCAACCTGGCAAGTCAGTCGCCAAAGAGAATCCGCGAACTCGCTCAGCAAGCGAAGGTTAACATTGAAAAGACGGATCCGACAATCGTGGAACGTCCGCCCGCGCTAGTGGGCATCATTTCCACTGTAACCAGTGATGGTTACAGGTTAAGGGAAGTCCAATTTCCTTACCCAAAGCCAACGCCACGCACGATCAAGCCTCGCAAGGATCCCAAGCTTTTCCCGCCGATCAAGCCCGAAGTCACTTCGGTAACGGGGCCGGTCGCGAAGAAGAAACCCAATCCAGACATCAAGGATCGCATTGCACTTCTCAAGGACTGGGCTGAGCGCCAGTCAAACGATAGTGGCACTGGCCCCGGCGGCCCTGGCGGACCAGGAGCACCTGGTGGTGGCGGCAAAAGTGGTGGTCCCGGCGGACCAGGCGGTCCTGGTGGCGGCGGCGCGGGCATGGGTGGCCCGGGCGGCATGATGGGAGCAGGTGGCGGCAATTTGGTTGGATTGCTTGATGATGGCTATCAGCCGATCGGCGGTGATGCAGTGATGCCAGAAACCGCGCATGCAATTGTCGTCAAATTCCTGGTGCCGAATGAATTGCAAGTCCAAGAATACAAGAACAATTTCGACGGCACGGATGAACAAAGTCAGCCCCTAGTAATGGGTATGCAGGTTCAACGAGCCTTGGTCACAGGGCCCAACGATGCAGATCTGAAATGGGAACTTGTCGCTTCAAACCTAGATTTGACGGTGAGCGAGCTAGTAAAAAAGTACAATTGGGAAGGCGTGGGTCCGGTTGTCGCCGATCCTTCGGTGCTACATGAAAACTTGACGATGCCGATGCCTCCATTCATCTCCCGTAACTTCTACGACATTTCATTGCACTCCGAGACTCCTAAGGGCAAGAGCATCTTGTCTGAGCCTGAAAAGCCAAAAGAGGAAGAGAATAAGGGAAAGCAAGAACGCAAGCCTGGTGAATTCAAGATTGATCCGGGTGCTGGCTCTGGCCTCGGAAACATGGCCGGCGGCCCTCCGGGCCCCGGCGGAAGTCCCTACGGCGGCGGTCGACCTGGCGGATCAGGCGGGAACCCCTACGGCGGTGGTCGACCCGGTGGACGACCCGGCGGCGGCGATGGAGATGGTGATCTCGGCGCCGGCGGCGGTGGTGGCATGGGCATGGGCTCCCCTGGCGGTATGGGGATGGGATCTCCCCGCGGAATGGGCGGGGGGGGCGGCGGTATGTATGGAGGTGGTGGCGGTAGCTTTGGATCGAGTGGTGGACTTAGCAAATACTATCTACTCCGCTACAGCGACGTTGATGTCGAGCCAGGCAAGTATTATCGGTACCGAGTTCGTGTCGTTTATGAAGACCCTAATAAGCCGCAATTTGAAACGTTTGGAACTCGCCCTGCCGCCATGGATGAATCCGTGCTGGAGCGATTACACGAGGAACAATTAGAACGCGAAAAGGAAGGCAACAAAGATCCGTTTAATTTTCGGTTCACCGATTGGAGTGAACCCACTCCGGCAGCGAAGGTCGTCGAGGGTAATTACGCTTTCGCGGGACAAACAACCAAAAGTTACGCAAACTTCGCGCAACGGATACCTGGACTGAAGCTTCGCTTCTTTGGAGGCGCCGAGCCCGCGGTTCAAATGATCCCCGTGGCCTACGATGCAACTTATGGCTGCGATGTTTATCCTGCGGCGGCAGTCGAAGCCTCGCGCGGCGCAGTGTTGGATGTTGGCAGCACCGGTGTGAAGAAAAAGATCATTCATCCGATTTCGCGGGAAGCCAAAGAATTAAATGACTATCCCTATAACACTGGCATCACAGTAGTCGATATTTTGGGCGGTGAGACCACGGCGCTCAAATCGGGAGAAGTCGAGGCGCTTCTCGCTCCAGTCGATGTCATGCTGGTAGATCAGTCAGGTCGAGTGATGGTCCGCACTGACATGGGAGATGATCAAGACTTCCATAAGTTCGTCGAACGTGAAGAAGCGAAGCGACGAAGGGATCCCTCCGGCGGCATGGGTGGACCCGGCGGCCCTGGCGGTATGGGTGGGTACGGCGGCGCAGGCGGGCCCGGCGATAGCGGCGGCGGAAAGAGTGGCGGTGGTGGTCCTGGAAAGCAATAGTACCGCAGACTTTCTTTGGCGGCGCCGTGAATTGTTTTCTGCAGCGGCATTCGAATGGCGTCCTGAGTTCTTTTCAAATTCAGGACGCCAGCAGTTCCGAGCCTTAGGATCCGGGCTGTAGGCATCAGCAAATCAATTGCCAGTAGTTGAATTTCGTCGCAATCAAAACTAGTCCCTCCTGGCAAGGGTACAAACTATCGCTTGACGGCCGAGTTACGCCTTCGGTTAGAATGCCGTGCGCTGTGAACAGGAGTCGCATGTGGCCATCGTGTGTAGTAACACCAATTGAGCTAGGATTCGTGCATCGGCTTGCCGCAAGCGCCATTGATCGCGAAGGAATTGCTCTTGCCTCCCCCTCCGACTAATCAAACGACCACGGTCTTCCGGCGCGTCGAGGGAGCGCAAGCCGCATATCGCTGCGTCTGTGGTGAGTTAATCGCGCTCTCCGCCGAGCAAGGTGGAAGTTGTCCGAGTTGCCAAAGGCATTTTTCGGGCAAAGTTTTGAGCGAGGCGAATAGCGCAACCTTGGCGCTGGGCGCTGATGGCGCGATGACGCCGCAATTAGGGGCTATTGGCGATGTCGATGATGCCTATCTGGGTAGGCGCCTGAGTCATTACAAGATTGTGAACCGACTGGGACAGGGAGGCATGGGCGCGGTTTATCTCGCGCTCGATGAATCGCTTCAGCGCTATGTTGCCGTTAAAGTCATTCGATCAAAAGGCAACAAGCCAAATGAGGCTGAGCACTCGCAGCGATTGCTGCAAGAGGCTGTCGCGCAGGCACGCGTGAATCACCCTCACGTGGTGCATATCTACTACGTCGGCTTTGATGGCGACGATCCATTTTTCGCCATGGAGCTAGTCAACGGTCCCTCGCTCGATCGACAGCTCAAAGAAGGGCCGCTCCCTTTTCCGGTAGTTGTCGAGCTTGGCTTGCAAATCGTCAGCGCCCTAGAACGCTCGGCGGCGTTTGACATCGTGCATGGCGATATCAAGCCTAGCAATATCCTTTTGCCTGAGCCCTATGTTGTAAAACTTTCCGACTTTGGTCTCGCGCGGCGTATGTCGCGCGATCGAGGCGATTCCGAGAAAGTCATGGGCTCGCCTGATTATTTGTCGCCAGAAGCAATCGACGGTTCGCCGCTCGATATTCGCAGCGATATGTATTCCCTGGGCGTAACGCTTTTTGAAATGACTTTTGGGCGACTGCCCTATCACCACGCCGATAGCAGCGTCGTGACGCGATTCAATGCGCACCAAACCGCGCCGATTTCTTTTCCCCAGCCCTGGCCGCAAGCGGTGCCTGAAACTTGGCGCGGTGTGCTTGAAAAGTTGATGGCCAAAGATCCTCTTCAGCGATTCATCAGCTACGCGGAAGTGGCCGGATCACTCTTCAGTTTGCGCTGGGTGCGTAAACCGCCAGCGGGAAAATTCGTTCGTGGTGTGGCGTGGGCGGTAGATGTCGTACTAGGTTCATTGCTGACAATGATCGTGTTACTGCCATTCCTTCTTTTCATGCTCGCGCCCATTTTGGGTTACGATCCTTCGGCACTTGGTCCAAGCCCAAGCGACACCGAGGCGCAACAAGCGATCAGTTCGCGAGTACGGATCGGCGAATGGGGTTTCACCATTGGAGTGCTAACAGCACTTGTTACCGGAGCTCTGCTTCAATGTGCCTGGAAAAACACTCCCGG
>JBKJSI010000083.1:0-5022 GCA_046595915.1 Pirellulaceae bacterium | reverse complement strand
GCGAAGTCGGCCGCGCTCTTGGGCGCGACGCCGTGGTTTTTGAACCGCGGGTCTTCGCTCATCGCCTCGCCCGGCTCCCAGCGATAACTAAACGGCGGATTGGCGACGATGGCGTCGAACTGTGGCTTCTTGGCGGGGTTGGTCTCGCGGAGCCAATCCCACTGATTGTGCAGCGTGTCGCCGTGGTAAATCTCGAACTCGGTGTCCTTCAGCCCGTGCAGCAGCATGTTCATCCGCGCCAGGTTGTAGGTCGTGACGTTGTACTCTTGGCCGAAGATCTTGCCGATCGTGCCGCCGGCGTCTTTCATGCGGTGACGAATGTTTAAAAGCAGCGAGCCCGAGCCGCAGGCGAAGTCGAACACACGGTCGAGGTTCCCGCGCATTCCCGTCTTCGGCTCTTGGCTGTCGAGGGTGACGATGCCGGAGAGGATGTTGCTGATCTGCTGCGGCGTGTAAAACTCGCCCGCTTTTTTGCCGCTGCCGGCGGCGAACTGACCGAGCAGGTACTCGTAGGCGTCGCCGAGTCGGTCGCTGTCCGCCGTTAGCGTCAGCCCGCGGGCGATCTCGCTGATGACCGAACAGAGTTTGGCGTTCCGGTCGGGGTACTTGCGCCCGAGCTTGTCGGAGGCGAGGTTGATCTCCGAAAAGAGCCCCTGAAAATTGCTCTGGAACGACTCTTCCTCGATGTACTTGAACCCTTTTTGGAGCGTATTCAGTAGCTCGTCGTCCTGCGTTCTGGCGAGGTGGACGATGTGGCCCCAAAGGAAATCGGGCTGGACGACGTAATGCACCTTGCGGCGCATTTGCTTCTCAAATTCGACAATGTCTTTTTTGTTTTGGTCGTACCAGATGCGGAGCGGCGTCTTGTCTGCGCCTTCGGCTTCGTCAATCGTTACTTTGGGATAATCTCTTCCTAGTTCCTTCTTCGCCGCTGACTCGTAATTGTCCGAGAGGTAACGCAGAAACAAGAACGAAAGCATGTAATCGCGGAAGTCATCCGCGTTCATCGATCCGCGCAGCGTGTCGGCGATGGTCCAGAGGGTTTTGCCGAGTTCTTTTTGGGATTGTTCGTTCATGCCTCCCCCTCCTCGTCGCGCTGTTCCAGCAACTTGCGTTCGTCGAGGGCGGCGCGCTCCCGTTCGATCTCCCGGCGCAGTTCTTCCTCGGTCGGCAAAATCAGGCGGTACTTGCTGGCGAATAGTTGCTCGCTGCCGTGCAGCACTGAGTAACGAACCACCAATTGATCCTTGCTGCCGCACAGCAAAATCCCCACCGTGGGGTTGTCGTCCGCTCCGCGTTTCAGGTCGTCGTACAGGCGAACGTACATATCCATCTGGCCGATGTCCTGATGCGTCAAATCGCCGATTTTCAGATCGATCAGAACAAAACACTTCAGCAGGTAGTTATAGAAAACGAGATCGACGTAAAAGTCCCGCGTCTCCGTGCTGATGCGTTGCTGGCGGGCGACAAAAGCGAAGCCTTTTCCGAGTTCCAGCAGGAACTGCCGGAGATCGTCCACGAGCGATTGTTCCAAATCCCCTTCGAGCAACCGGCCCGCTTCCGGCAGGCCGAGGAATTCCAGCAGCACGGGATCGCGCACGAAGCCGCGCGGGTGCGGCGTCGCGGGCGCAATCTCCGCCGAGGTTTTCTCCTGGCTGGACAGCAGTCGCTCGTAGGAGAGCGTGGCAATTTGACGCTCCAGCGCCCGCGTACTCCAGTTTTGAGAAGCGGCTTCCGCGAGATACCATAGCCGGGCTTGTGGCGCATCGACCCGGAGAAGCAGCCGGTAGTGCGTCCAACTCAATTCGCGACGCAGTGCGTCGCGAATTGGGAAACCAAGGTAGAATGCCCGCATGTGGCGCAGGTTTGTGGCGTCGTAACCCTTTCCAAATTCATGGGTTAGGTCGTCGGCGAGCGTCGCCAACAGGGCCTTGCCATAGGCGGCGCGATGCGCCCCGCCTTGCTCGAATTCCACGATATGGCGACCGATTTCCCAATAGGTTTGCACCTGAACCACATTGGCGGTCCGGACGATATGTTCGCGGGCTTGGGCGATCAGGCCGCGCAACGATTCCAGTAGCGGCAGGGTTTCCGCGGGTTCAATGATTTTCAGCTTGTTCTGGTTCATGCCTCCCCCTCCGCCGCCGGGAACAATTGCTGCATCAGCCCATTCTTGTGGGCCTTGAGCGCGGCGAGTTTTTTGGACGCGGCGGCGAGTTGGGCGTCCAAGGCGGACAAACACGTTGCGATCCGCTGCTGCTCGGCATACGTGGGAACGTTTAGTCGCGTTTTACCGAGTTCTTTTTGCGATTGTTCGTTCATAGATCAGTGCGCGGAGGCTTCGACTTCCTGCGCGAACGCTTCGGCTGCCTGCGGGCGAATCAGACGAACGCCATACTCTCTAAACAATGGCTCAATATGATTGTCGATCTCTTTGGCCTGCTTCGCCGTCTCTTGCGTGGATACGACGATCAATTTCTGCTTTTCGCCATCGACGGGATACTTCTGGATCAGGTCACCGCTGATCGCAAGCGTCTCCGCCTGCGTCTCCGCGCGCCTGGTTTCTGAGAAGGTCTTGGGAAGCACCAGATTGACGGCGCCATTCTTGTACGCGTAGGGCACTTCGAGTCTGCGACGAGACTTCGGCACGGTGATCGTACCCGGTTTCCAAAGTTTGTGTGTCTGTTGGAGGCGATAGAAAACCTCGCCGAGCGCAGGCGGCAGCACCTCGGCGGGCGATGCTTCGGCCAGTTCCGCGCTGGACTGCTCTTCGACGAGCTTGGAGAACAGACGCTCGAAGTCCGCATCAAAGTCATCCAGCACCGCCAGCCGGGGTTCGGTCAGGCGCAGGTCGTTCGCGCGGGACGCAGCGAACGCGGCTAACTCGGCGTCGGTTCGCAACTCGTCGAGGCTCAATTCGATCCGGCTCGCCATGCCCGCAACAGAGACCTTCAGGTTCTTGATGCCGCCTTTGTCGACGCCAAAAAGTCGGCGGACGCGGTCGTAGTGGCGCGTCATTCGCACGCGAAGGATGTGCGGCTCCAGGCGCAGCAGCACCAGGCCGACGTTCACCGCCTCGGCGCGGAATCTGTCTGGGCAATACTGCACAACACTATAAAAACCTCTGGCCATTGGTCACCCTTGCTTTCCGCCAAACCAAGGCGCTGCTAAGTCGATCTCGTTTCGGAAATTATCGGCTACGAATGCCGCGCGCCGTGAGATCAGTTCAGCCCATGCCTGACGTGCATTCGCCGACACATCCCATTCATCGGGGACCGTTTGAATGATCTCTTGCGCGGTCGCCAAGTCCATCTCTTTCAAGCGCGACTCGCAAACCGTCAGTATAGCCTCGTTTAGCATATCGCGAAATTCCGGAAATAGCCCGTAAATGTGCTCATCCTGAGTCTTATCGATGTGCGCCAATCGCGTCGTCAAATCCTCCCCCGAGCGGATGAAGCAGAGGCCGTGGTCCATCGCAATGAGCCGTCGCTTGCCCGGCTCCACGCCCTCCGTCGACAGGTAGAGGTTATCGTAATTCGGCTTCCGGGCCATCAGGTCGTGATGATGCCGGTCGCAGTTCAGCGTCCAGGTGTCGAACACGATCAGCCGTGTAATGTCATGTGGATTGGCGAGCAGATCGAGTTGTAGGCCGGACTTTCCCCACGGGTCGCCCGCCATCGCGCGGGCTGCGAATGCGGGGCCGGGCAGGGCCTTCGCGCCACGCGGCAAGTTGAAAGTCTGATCGGCAGCGACGGGGACGATGGCAATCTCAAACGTGCTCAGCCCGAACCACTTTGCCAGGTGCGTTCCGACCCAATCGGTTGCGAGTACATGTGGGCCTTGACGGTTGCCCATCGGCTTGAGGTACGCCGGCCCGGCATCGGTCTCGACTTCGGTCGCGCCGGTGCTCGAGTCAGCCGAGCCCGCGACGCCCAGCAACCGCGTTGGATTCCAGTTTGTCTCGTGAGTCCACGCCATCGTCTACGCCCCCTCCGCCGCCGGGAACAATTGCTGCATCAGCCCCTTCTTGTGGGCCTTGAGCGCGGCGAGTTTTTTGGAGGCAACGGCGAGTTGGGCGTCTAAGGCGGATAAGCATGCGGCGATCCGCTGCTGCTCGGCGAGCGGCGGAATAAGAACGACGAGCGCCTCTAGAATTTCATTGTTGATGTTCTTCTGTGCGCCGGTGGAAGCGACCTGATTGAGATGTTCTTTCTTCAGCCGCATAACAAGCTCAAGAAAGCGTGGAACAGCGCGATCACTGTGCGGTATGAGCCCGACAACGCTGTCCGTGAAGCAGGCTTCCGACTCAAGCATCGCCGTATCACCGATGTTCGCGGCGATGGTGATGAGCACGATCGGAGGCTTGAACAGCTTGCTGACGGAAAGACCGAGTTCGTTCAACGACTGGCTTGCGATTACTGCGCCGCCATCAGCCCGAACGACATCGCCAGTTTGAATGAACGGGTATGGCCCCTCAAAAAACTTTGGATCATTACGCGGTCGATGGCCAAACTTCCCACGCTGGACTTTGCAGACGGCGGCTAACTGAACGTTATCCCACTCCCCCGCCTCGCGAAACTCAGGAAACCGAAGGCGGGGGCGGGATTCGCCTTCGCGGGGGAAGAGGTGCTGCATTAGGCCCCGTTTGTGAGCCGCCAGCGCTGTTGCCTGCCGCGCCTGCGCCCCGATCAACTCGTCCAGCGATGTTAGACAGTCGGCGATTTTCTGTTGTTCGGCGAGGGAAGGTAGCAATACGTGAGTGCGTCGCAGGTTATCCATGTTGATTTTGCATGGGACTGCGCTGAGCAGAGACTTAGAGAGTACTTCCGTTTGATAGCGGCTCGACTGGAAGTATTGATTGAGGAAATTCGAGTTGAATGATTCCGACTGTTTAACAACGGCCAACGTCACGTAAATACTAAACTCGTTGTCCCAACTGACGACTTGCGAAAACCCGATCTTCCCAATTCGGGTGATAATCACATCCCCCTTCTGTGCCTTATTCTTTTTGGTCGCTAGCGC
>JBKJSI010000039.1:0-3048 GCA_046595915.1 Pirellulaceae bacterium | reverse complement strand
TCCTCCTCGAACGGTTGTGGCGTCACTCGACTCGATTATCTGACAACCCATCCGCGCCAGCGCTTCGCAAAAACGAACATCGCCTTGCAGTGCATCTTTGGTCAGTCCCTCGACCGTTACTCCACCGCCAGTCACCGCCGCCGCCGCCCAAAAATAACTCGCCGCGCTGGCATCCGGCTCAATCGAGTATTCGCACCCTCGATACTGGCCCACAGGAATCGAAACTCGCGACCAATTCTCGCGAGTCGCCACGATTCCAAATGACTTCATTACCGCGAGCGTCATTTCCACATAGGGCTTCGAGACGAGTTCGCCTTCGATATCGATGAGAATCGGCGCCGCCGCATAAGGCGCCGCCATGAGCAAAGCGCTGAGGAACTGACTCGAAACGTCGCCGCGAATCGGCGTCTTGCCTCCAGGCAAGCCTTTCGCATGGACTTTTACCGGAGGGCAATGATCTCCATTTTCAGCAACGACATGGGCGCCAAGCGAGCGCAGCGCCTCCAGCAAATCACCAATCGGTCGCTGCCGCATGCGAGGCACGCCATCCAGGCGATACTCGCCAGTTCCAACCGCCAACATCGCCGTAAGAAAGCGCACGGAGGTACCGCTATTGCCGATAAATAATTCAGCGGATTGATTCGGCCAATTCACTCCGAAGCCAGTAACTTGAATCGTGCTCGACTCGTTGTCAACCACGACCGGAATACCAAGTCGCTTGAGCGAATCAATCATCACCTCGGTGTCTTCACTTTGGAGGGCGCCGCGAAGGATTGATGTACCCTGCGCCAGTGATGCGCAGATGAGCGCCCGATTGGTGATGCTCTTTGAGCCGGGTGGACGAATACGAGCTTGAACGGGGCCGCAAGGAGCAATCAACTTGCGGTCGGAAGTAGGAAGCATGATTCTTCGTAGTACAAATTAAAAAAGAAAGCCGCCAAGTCGCGCCATGGGTCTCATAGTGCGATGCCTTGGCGGCGTGGGATATACACCGGTCAAGAGGTTAGTTCGCGACTTTGTAAAGGAACTTGTCGCCGCGAATAATCATCCCATCATTACCAACCGCCGGCGAGCCATAGATCCGATCACCAAAGTCAGCCGTTGAGACAACTTCACCCTTTTCTTCGCCGATCTTTACTACCTGTGCTTTGCCATCGGCGCTAAAGCAATAAATGTGATCGCCAGCAACGATGGGCGTCGCCCAAAATTGGCCTTCGAGTCGCAATTGCCACTTGATTTTCCCATCCGCCAAGTCGCCGCAATTGAGCACAGCCCGATTGAGGGAAAAGACATTCTTGCCTTGAACGACTGCACTTGCCGAGCCTGGGCTGAGCTTATTGGTCGTCCAAAGTTGCTTTGGCTTCCCCGATTCGGGAAGTTCTAAAGCCGTCACGCCGCCTGCAAGAGGAACAAAAAGCTTGCCATCGGTAGCAATGGTCGACGAGATGAAGTTGCAAGCCATCTCCATGTTCCAAGCTTCTTTTCCGGTCAAGGGATCATGTGCGGATAGGTGAGTAGGAGACTGCAAAATGACGAGGTTCGGCTTGCCAGCCTGTCGCAACACGATCGGTGACGACCAGTTGGATCCCTTCGGTCGATCGATGCGCCATTTGTTTTCACCAGTCTTAGCGTCCACTCCAGCGACAAACGAATCTCCTTGACATTCGACCTGTGCAATCACAACGCCATCCGAAACAATCGGGCTCGACGACATGCCAACGTCATTGCCTGACTTCGGGTAATCGAAAGTGAGCCCACGCGCCCAGCGAAGATTGCCGTCGAGGTCAACGCAAATCAGATCATTGGACGAGAAGTAGGCGTAAATCGCTTCGCCATCGCTGGTAGGAGTTGGCGCCGCATTGGCGCTATCGGGATGCATCAGAGTGCGGCCCGTCGCCCAATACTCACGCTGCCAAAGCTTTTTGCCACTCTTCATATCGATGCAGCAAATATAGAGCCGGTCTTCCTTCGGTCCCGAAGAAGCCGTGAGGTAGACGCGATCACCAACAATGATCGGACCTGAAACGCCGCGCCCCGGGAGAGGCGACTTCCAAGCGAGTCCATTGACGGTGTCAATCTTGGTAGGCAACGCAATCGGCGCTCGGCTGGTGGTGTCCCCACGAAAGCTGAGCCAGTCGCTGCCGACGGCGGTTTGCGCGGCAAGCGCGAGCAAAGTAAGAGATATAGCGAGACGCATAGAGGACTATCCTTCTTGGTACTTATTTGAATGGGCTAAGTAGGTGGCGTTAAGGTGATACAAACGGAGTCAACCGAACTATTTCGCAGGCGCACCAGGAATAGGCGCCGGAGGCGGCACTTCGATGGTCACTGCCGGTCGGTCTGTCGACAAAACCGCTGTCCCTAATCGATCACAAACGCGGAGCAAAAATGTCCAGTCTTGCGCCCACTGTTCCTTCTGATCATTCTGGCAAATCTTGACCAAGATCTGATTCTTTCCTTTTTTCAGCTTGGTCTTGGCGCGATACTGATCGATCTCTTGGCTCGCGTGATAGACTTCGTTGGCGCTAAGCAACTCTCCGTTGACCCACACTTTGCTGCCATTGATGGAGCCGTAGCGAATCTCAATATCTTGATCTTTGTCGCTGGTGAATTCGTTGAATGCATAGGCGATGGCGAATTTCTCTTTGCCAATCACTTCGTTCAGGTCAACCACCGCATCGGGTTTCTTGGTGATTACAGGAACCCAAGCCACTTCGCCCTTTTTGCCGGCTAGCTTGGCTTTGAGATCAACCTCTTTTTCCGGTGGATAGGCAGTATCAAATGCTTTGCTATCCGTGTGATCAAACGGGCCAATGATCTGCCAATTTTGAATCAATCCAAAATGTTGCGCGACATCGACTGGCTTACCGAGCTTCGTCAACTTCTCCGCAATTGCCTTCACTTGGTCAGGCAAACGCGCCGCAGTGTAGGCTTCGAAATTGATTCGCAGCGCTTCGGGGTTATCGCCAGCCTTCTCTGCGGCTTCAGCGCCCTTGAGAAGTAATGAAACCGCGTCCCGTCGTAGTTCTGTGCTTTCATCATTGATGC
>JBKJSI010000015.1:0-22599 GCA_046595915.1 Pirellulaceae bacterium | reverse complement strand
GGCAAACACTTAATGCAGCTCCGAATCGTCGACACTTACGGCAACACGCCGCGAGCGCTGACGCTACTCCTCAGATATCTGTTTCAGATGGGGCCGTTTGCCTTGCTGGTGGCTACGATGATCGTTCCTCTACCAGGACTGTTCGAATTGATTCTACGTGCGACAGCCTGGTTGTTTCTCGTCGTTGACGGTGCGGCAAGTTTCTTTTCGCCTGACGCCCTCACGCTTCATGACCGATTTTTCGGCACACGCGTCGTTCTCGATACCACAGCCCCGGTGCTAGATCCCAAACGATAGCGCCAAGGCCTTTTGTAACGATTTCTCCGATTCCGCGGATCGCGGAAGACCGAGTCACAGCGCCACGTGAAAAAAGTCACTTCCTCCCGCCCCAAAAGAGGTATGGTTTCTGAAACACCAGCCGTGCGTTATTTGATCGCGCGGCGCAGATGTGGGCGTGAGAAGCTATGGCTGCAAATTTTGTCATTGACGAAGGGCGAGCGTGGAAACCACCTGGTTGGGTGTATAACCACGTCGTAAGTCATTTGGCGCAGCGGTTCATGACGCAGGATCAAGAGCTCTCCGATTGGTTCGAGCGAAGTCTCGGCCCGGCGAACCCCATTTTCGATTGGCGCCAGCTCAATCCGAAGCAACAAACCGAAACCAGCGAAGAAATCCAGAAACTGATGAAGCGAGTGCTTCATTCCGGCGAATCGGTAATGACCGATCCAGGGTTTTTGGAGCAACTTCGGGGTGAACTGCGAGAGCTAGTGACACTGGTGGGGGCGAATCACCCGATTTAGCGTTCGGTCCCCGCGCCGGGTATACTCAAGGCTTGTCAGCGATTCCTCCCTTTGCTGATTTGAGCCATGTTGCGTTATTTTGCACTAATGACAACCATTCTCTGCGCATGTTCGCACTTTGCGCGGAGCGATGAACCGTCAATTCGCTATAGCCGCGATGTTCGGCCGATTCTTTCTGGCAAATGCTTTCAATGTCACGGCCCCGATACGGCCCATCGCGAAGCGGACCTACGGCTCGATACCCGTGAAGGCGCAATTGCCAAACTCGGTGACCATGCGGCAATCGTTCCCGGTGATGTTGCGACTAGTCACCTACTTAAACGCATCACCAGCGCTGATGCCCATGAACAAATGCCACCGGCCGATTCTGGCAAATCGCTAACGGCTGCGGAGATCGACACGCTCAAGAAGTGGATTGCGTCAGGCGCGGAGTATGAAGCACATTGGTCATTTCTTCCCATCGAACTGCCCGCAACGCCTCCTGCTTCCGACAATTCGAAAATTCACAACGACATCGACCACTTCATCCAAAAGCGACTTGAAGAGAATGGCCTTTCCCTTTCGCCCGAGGCCGACAAGACAACTCTCCTCCGCCGCGTTTCGCTCGACTTGATTGGCTTGCCGCCAACGCCTGAGGAAGTGAAAGCATTTCAAGAAGACACCAGCGCGGACGCTTATGGAAAAGTTGTCGATCGACTCCTGAAGAGCCCGCACTATGGCGAGCGCTGGGGCCGACACTGGCTCGATCAGGCGCGTTACGCTGATTCGCATGGCTATACGATCGATGGCGACCGAGTCATGTGGCCCTATCGCGACTGGGTCATCCGCGCAATTAATGATGATATGCCGTTCGATCAGTTCACGATCGAACAGCTTGCTGGTGACCTGCTGCCAAACGCATCCCGCGCCCAGCAAGTCGCCACTGGATTCCACCGCAACACGTTGATCAATCAAGAAGGCGGCACCGATCCGGAGCAATTTCGCATTGAAGCCGTGATGGATCGCGTGGCGACAACCGGAGCGGTTTGGCTGGGACTCACCGTCGGCTGCGCGCAGTGCCACACGCACAAGTTTGACCCGATCACACACCGCGAATATTACTCGCTCTATGCCTTCTTCAATTCCGGCGCCGATGTGAATGACACTGGGCCGAGCGTCGAGATTCACGAAGGCGAACTCTTTCTGCCAGCTGGTTCCTCAGACACCCAGCGCGATCTCGAACTCGCAATGGCCGAAGTCGCTCGAGTAACTTCGGAGCGAGAGCAGCGAAAGCAAGTCTGGATTGCGAAGACACTGGCTAGCGCAGGCGCATCAGAGGCAGTAAAGGATCCTAAATGGTCGACACCCAGAATCGCCAGCGCAAAAGCCGAACAGGCAACCCTCAAAGTCCTCGAAGATCAATCGGTACTCGCGACACCCGGCATTCCGCGCGAGACCTACATCATCGAAACAGAGCCGATTCCCGCTGATTCGACCATCAAGACGATACGTCTTCGCGCACTCACCCATGAATCGTTACCGAAAAAGGGACCAGGCCTCGCGAGTAACGGCAATTTTGTGCTGACTGCGCTCGAGGCTTATCTTGGAGACGAGCGACTGCCGCTCGAAACCGCCTCTGCAGATCATTACCAGGTCAAGTTTCCGCCCGAAAAGCTGATCGATGACGATCCCGCGACCGGCTGGGCGATTAACGTTGTCGCGGGCGACTCAGTGAAATTGAACGCCGACCACGAAGTCATCATCGGTCTCGGTCGCGATATCAAGACCAATGGCAAGCCGCTCAAATTCATTTTGCGGCATGAACTCAACAATGACTACGGCGTTGGTCGCTTTGACCTTTCCATCAGCGCCGATCAGCCCAGCGCTACCGGGGACGCGAAACTCATCACCGCCCTCAAGGCGCCTGAAAAGGAACGAACTGCTGATCAAAAAAACTTGATCGACGGAAGTTTCGCTTCGCAAGATGAGCCAATGAAAGTCGCCCGTGCGCAGGCCGATGGAAAGCGAAAACAACTCGGCCTGGGTAGCCTTGTGAAAACGATGGCGATGCGCGATTTACCGAAACCTCGGCAAACTTTTCTATTGAAGCGAGGCGATTTCCTAAGCCCCGATAAAGAAGCAGGCGAAGTCTCCCCGGGCGTCCTTGCTTGTCTTCCCGCCTTACCCGTCACTGAAAGTGCATCTCGCAATCGCCTCGATTTAGCGAAGTGGCTCGTTTCAACAGAAAATCCACTGACACCGCGAGTCACCGTCAATCGAGTCTGGATGCACTACTTCGGTCGAGGCATCGTCGAAACCGAGAACGATTTCGGCTCACAAGGAAGCTCACCGACGCATCCCGAATTACTTGACTATCTCGCATCGAACTTTGTTTCCGATGGCTGGTCGATGAAGAAGCTGCATCGCTTTATCGTCACGTCAGCAACCTATCGCCAATCGTCGCATGCCAATGCAGAAGCGGCTGAAAAAGATCCGCTTAATCTCCTTTTGGCGAGGCAAAATCGCATCCGCCTCGACGCCGAAATCATTCGCGATTCCGCCTTAGCCGCGTCCGGAAGAATCTCTCGCAAGATCGGCGGCCCCAGTGTTCATCCTCCGCAGCCCGAAGGCGTTTACTCCTTCACGCAAAACAAAAAGACCTGGCGCACCGACGCCGGTGAGGATCGTTATCGCCGCGCGATGTACACGACGTTCTACCGCAGCTCACCTTATCCGCTGCTGACAACGTTTGACTCACCTGATTTTCAAAGCGTTTGCACCCGCCGCACCCGTTCCAACACGCCGCTCCAAGCCTTGACGATGGCGAACGACGCTTCGCTGCTGGAACTTGCCGAAGCACTGGCCGCTCGAGCCATTTCGGAAGCGCCCGACGAAGCAAATCCCTCCGCACGGCTTTCGCGGCTCTTCCTTGCTTCCCTCTCGCGTGAGCCAACTGACCAGGAACGCACCGTGATGTTAGCGTTTGTTGCAAGGCAAAAATCGAAGCCAATTGAAATATGGACAGCGGCCGCTCGCGCCCTCATAAACACCGACGAATTTGTCACACGGGAGTAAACGCAGTATGGAACCCGCGATCACTCCCGAGAATTTCCTGCGGCGCGAGGCGACTCGTCGGCACTTTTTCTCGCAGTGCCGTGTTGGCCTCGGCGCGCTTGCACTAGGAAGCCTCCTCGCCAATGAATCGAAGGCGGATGACTCGCGCGACCAAAATCCTCTCGCGCCGCGTCCCGGTCACTTTCCCGGCAAAGCCAAAAACGTCATCTATCTTTTCATGGCCGGCGCTCCAAGCCAGTTCGAGACTTTCGTCAACAAGCCGAAGCTTCAAGAACTAGATGGCCAGCCCGCGCCCGATTCGCTGTTCCCCAAGGAAAAGAGCTTCGCCTTCATCGGCAAAGGCGCCAAGCTGCTCGGCTCGCGGCGCAAGTTTGAAAAACATGGCCAGTGCGGCGCCGAGATCAGCGAGCTGATGCCGCATCATGCCCAGATCGCTGACGAAGTCTGCTGGATCAAAAGCCTGAAGACCGATGTCTTCAATCATGGCCCCGCCAAGCTATTCATGAACACTGGTTTCCAGCAACCAGGCCGTCCGAGCTTTGGCTCCTGGCTCACCTATGGCCTAGGCAGCGAATCGCGTGATCTCCCTGGCTTTGTCGTGCTCCAATCCGGCCCCCGCGGCCCTCGCGCGGGCAACGCCCTTTGGTCGAGCGGCTTCTTACCCACGAGCTATCAAGGCGTCCCCTTCCGAGGCTCCGGCGACGCGATCCTCAATCTCAAAAACCCTCCCGGCTATGACGAGAAACGCCAACGCGAGTTCATCGATCTCGTGAGCGAGCTCAATCGCCAGCGCCTTGCCGAAACGGGCGACCCCGAAATCACGACGCGCATCAGCGCTTACGAAATGGCCTACCGAATGCAATCGAGCGCGCCCGAACTGATGGACCTCTCCGCCGAAGGTCAAAAGACCCTCGACCGCTATGGCGCCGAACCGGGCAAAAGTTCCTTCGCAAACAACTGCGTTCTGGCCCGACGCCTTGTCGAGCGCGGCGTGCGTTTCGTCCAGCTTTACCACACCGACTGGGACGACCACGGCGGCCCCAATGAAAACCTCGGCGAACCTCTGGCCAAGCGTTGCAAGCAAGTTGACCAAGCCAGCGCCGCGCTGATCCTTGATCTAAAAGAGCGTGGACTCCTCGATGAAACGATCGTGATCTGGGGCGGCGAATTCGGCCGCACGCCGATGGGCGAAGTCCGCGAAGGAATTCCCGGCCGCGATCACCACATCGAAGCCTTTACCATTTGGGTCGCCGGCGGCGGTTTCAAAGCAGGCTACATTCATGGCGAGACCGACGAACTGGGTTACTATCCGGCCAAAGACTCGATCCACGTGCATGACTTGCACGCTACGCTACTCCATCAACTTGGCTTCGATCACACAAGACTGACCTATCGATTCCAGGGCCGTGACTATCGGCTGACGGATGTGCATGGGAAGGTGGTAAAGGAGCTCATTGCTTAATCAGCAATGGCATGAGCGGGCGGAAAAGCGGTTCATATTCTACAGAGTCATGTTGAAAAGAGCCTGTCCGGCTGCGACCATAGCATCTTTCCAACTCGCACCCTGAGTCGCGCCATGTCTGACAACCCTTATGCATCACCAAGCTATGCGCCCGCTGATAAATTCGCCCCGAATTTCAACGCGACAAGTCATGTCTACAAGCCCCTGCCAATCTTGTTGAATGTGATCAAGGTGCTCGCGATTGTAACGACGACCGTTTCTGTCACCGTCTCCGTCGTCGAACTAGCGGGAATGGCGAGTGCGAGCACACTTTCCGCCGAGGAGCTTGCAGACACACTTACACCCTTTGATATGGTGTCGGGGCTGCTCGCACTAATGCTGGCTCCAGTGACGATTGGGTGGAATATCTGTTATCTGGTAGCAGTTTATCGCGTGACAGCCAATTCCCACGCCTTAGGCAGGCCGCGTCCCGAATCGAGCCCTGGCTTCGCGGTCGGATCTTACTTCATCCCGATTCTCAATCTTTTCAAGCCGTATCAGATCATGAAGGAGTGCTACACGGCCTGTCGAGTTGATAGCACATCTCTACTCGGATTTTGGTGGGCCGCTCATATCATTTTTGGGATACTATCGCAGGTCTCATTTCGCCTCTCGATGTCCTCTATTCGCATGGAATCCGCGCAAGCAGCCGCCAGCATGCAGCAATTGGCAACATTGATTGATGTCGTCAATCTCCCCGTGCTCATCACGCTTGCCATCTATTCGCAACTCGTTCTTTCACGACTCGCCGCGCGACAGAGCATACTCGCTAGCCAATCGCCCGATTCGACTGGCTGGACTCCCGCCATGCTGCCGCTTCCGCAGAAGCCTCTTTCCAATTGGGGCGGCGACTAGTCAAAAGGATATCGATGATCAAACTTCAATTGCTTAGTACATGTGCAACGCTTGTCATCGCGCTGAGTGTAGTCTTGTGCTGCACGCCAAGTTCACTCTGCCAAGACACCACCCCCAAACCCGCCAGCCCTGAAATCGAAGATTTCATCAAAAAATTCCCCGGCCGCGGAGCCGTGGGTGATTTCTCCACCAAACCCAAAACGCCCGAAGAATCCCTCGCCGCCTTTAAAGTCGCCAGCGATCTCAAAATCGAACTCGTTGCCGCCGAGCCCGACGTTCGCCAGCCCGTCTTCCTCAACTTCGACCATCGCGGGCGCTTGTGGGTCGTCCAATATCTCCAGTACCCGTTCCCCGCCGGACTCAAAGTCATCCGCTACGACGAACACCTCCGCGCCATCTTCGACAAGGTCCCGCCGCCCCCGCCCCATCACGACAAAGGCCGCGACAAGATCACCATCCACGAAGATCAAGATGGCGACGGCAAATTCGAGCACGTAAAAACCTTCGTCGATGGCCTCAATATTTGCACTGCGCTGGAGCACGACAAAGAAGGCGTCTGGGTGCTCAACCCGCCCTACCTCCTTTTCTATCCCGACAAGAATCACGACGACGTTCCCGATGGCGATCCCGTCGTTCATCTCGAAGGATTCGGCATTGAAGACACCCACGCCGTCGCCAATAGCCTCCGCTGGGGCCCCGATGGCTGGCTCTATGGTTGCCAAGGAAGCACTTGCCACGCCACGGTGACGCGACCCGGCATCGACAAAGTCGGCGTCCACTTCAAAGGCCAAGCCGTCTGGCGATACGAACCCAAGTCAAAGCGCTTCGAAATCTTCGCCGAAGGCGGCGGCAACGCATTCGGCCTCGAATTCGATTCGAATGGCAACGTCTTCTCGGGTCACAACGGCGGCGACACCCGCGGCTTCCACTACATCCAAGGCGGCTACTACCAAAAATCGTGGGGCAAGCATGGCGAGTTAACCAATCCCTACGCCTTCGGATTCTTCCCGCAAATGAAAGGCGACCAAGTCGAGCGATTCAGCCACACCTTCGTCATTGAGGAAGGCGGCATTTTGCCATTTCGATACCAAAGCCAAATCATCGCGCCCGTTCCGCTACACAACTATGTCGTATTAAGCCAATTGCAAAAAGACGGCTCAACTTTTCAAACGCACGACATCGAAAAAGTCATCACCACGCCCGACTCCTGGTTCCGCCCCGTCGAAATCAAATCAGGCCCCGATGGCGGCGTCTACATCGCCGATTGGTATGACACACGCTTGACCCACGTCGACCCCCGCGACACCTGGGACCGATCCAATGGCCGTATCTATCGCCTCACCACCAAAGACGCCCCGCGCATCGCCAAGTTCGACATGTGCGAGTGGACAAGCGAGAAACTCGTAATAACGCTCGCGCACCCCAACAAATGGTTCCGCCAAACCGCTCTAAGGCTCATCCGCGAAAGACAAGATCAATCCATCAAGCCGGTTCTACTCGCCGCTTTGCAAAGCGCGGGCGGCGAACAAGTCGCAGGAAAGCCCAGCCCCGTCGAATACCTCTGGGCCCTCGCCGCCCTCCAAAAACTCGACGAACCGCTCATCGAAGAACTCGTAAAACATCCCCATCCCGATGTTCGCACTTGGACCGTGCGACTCGCCGGCGACGACCACCTCGATAGTCCCGCCATCACCAAACTCGCCGCCACAGAAACCGATCCCCTCGTCCGCAGTCAGCTCCTCTGCACCTTCAAACGCCTACCCCAGTCCGGCGTCGCAGGCGCACTTTCCGTCCTTTCCCATGGCTCTCCCATCGGCGCCCACGACTTTCGGCTAATCGCCTGGTGGGCGATCGAAGCCCATTTTCCCGCCCAGCGCGACAAAATTTTCGCCGCCCTCTCCGAGCCCAAGGCCTACACCGATCATGAACTCGGCCCGATCGTCGAACACTTCGCCCGCCGCCTCATCGCCGAACCCACCGAAGCCAATCAAACGATGCTTGCCAGCCTGATCGACAAAGCGCCCTCCATTGCGGCGCAGCAGCAAATTGTCAAAGCGATCAACACCACTCTCTCCGGTCAGCGCGACATCAAACTCTCCAAAACCCTCGCCGGCTCACTCCTCAAAGCAAGCCCGCCCGATGCCAATTCCATCGACTCGCTCATCTTGCGGCTTCGACTAGGAGATCAGGAAGCAATCACCCGCGCCATCGACTTCTCCGCAGACGCAGCCAAGCAAAAGTCCAACGACCGCATCAAAGTGATCGAAACGCTCGGTGAACTCGCGTCACCACTGCCTCGCGCAATGCTTGTCAAACTCACGCTATCTGAAGAAGACACTGAGGTCCGTCTAGCCGCCACTCGTACCTTGGCCCGTTATGCCGATCCCGCCATGGCGGAGGCCTTGCTGCAAGCCTACAGAAATGCAGGCCAAGATGTAACTCTTAAGGCAGTGATCATCGACGTTTTCGCCTCGCGACTCGCCTGGGCCAAACGGCTAGTCGATGAGGTCGAAAAGAAATCAGTCCTTCGCACCGATATCTCGGCAGAAATCATCCAGCGCCTCGATCTTTATGGCGACGCCACACTCGGCGCTGCAATCAAACGAATCTGGGGCAATACGCGCGCCACGCCCGAAGAACATCTGGCCGAAATGAAACGCATCGGCCAAATCGCCCGTGGCGGCGTCGGCGACAAAGCCGCCGGCAAAAAACTCTTCCCCGAATCCTGCGCCAAGTGCCACAAACTCTTCGGCGAGGGCAATGAAATCGGCCCCGATCTAACCGGCTACGAGCGGTCCAATCTTGATTTCATGCTCCTCTCCATCATCGACCCCGGCGCAGCGATCCGCGAGGAATACACCACCTTCCGCGTCGTCACGACCGACGGCCTCGTTCTCACCGGCTTCATCAAAGAGCGCGGCCAAGACACGATCACCATGATCACCGCCGACCAAGGCGCCACCGTCATCGCCAAGACCGACATCGAAGAAGGCCCCACTGCCATCAACATCTCTCTGATGCCAGAAAAGCAACTTTCGGCGTTAGATGAAAAACAGATCCGCGATTTGTTCGCCTATTTGCAGAGTCTCTCGCCGGTTCCTTAGCTGTTACATATCATAAAGGAGTTCAACGTGCTGCGACTTCAATTGTTTGCGATATTTATGGCGATCGCGAGTTCATGGATGCCTCTACTCGCCGACGAGCCCTTTTCAATCGCGATTGGAAAAGGATTAGCGCGCCCGCAACAACCCCAACTTGCGATTGACGATAGTAACACGATTCATATCGCATTTGGCGCTGCTTTTCGTGCGTGGCACGCCGCAATTCCACCAGGAAAATCTAGCCACATCGAAGCAAAGCCACTTCCCGCAAGCGGTGTAATGTCACTCGGAATGCGCCGCGGCCCCCGCATCGCCGCAACCAAATCAGGCGTCTGCATCACCCTCATCGCCGGCGAACTGGGCAAAGGCAAGGATGGCGACATCCATGCATTCCAATCAAAAGATCTCGGCGCGGGTTGGACCTCGCCCGCCAAAGTCAACGATATCTCCGGCTCCGCCCGCGAAGGCCTCCACGCCATGGCCACCAGCCCCGACGGGCGCATCGCCTGCGCCTGGCTCGATCTCCGCAACAAGAAGTCAGAAGTAATGATGTCGCTCTCAACCGACGGCGGCGCAACCTGGTCCAAAAACGCAATCGTCTACCAATCGCCCGATGGCGCCGTCTGCCCCTGCTGCCACCCCAGCCTCGCCTTCGGCGCGCGCGGCGAAATCCACGTCATGTGGCGAAACGCCCTCGGCGGCGCCCGCGATATGTACCTGGCAACCTCCACCGACGAAGGTATCACTTTTTCCAAAGCGAAAAAGCTCGGCCAAGGAACCTGGAAACTCGACGCCTGCCCCATGGATGGCGGCATGTTCTGCGTTGACGCCAAAGGAAAACTCTCCACCATCTGGCGCCGCGAAAACAAACTCTTCCTCTATGAACCCGAGCGCAGTGAACCCGAAATCAGTGAACCCGAAATCAGTGAACCCAAAATCAGTGAACCCAAAAGCGATGAGCGCGGCCTAGGCATCGGAGAACAACCCTGGATCGCCTCAACCACCAAAGGCCCCGTCGCCGTCTGGGTAACCAAACGCGGCGGCGCACTTAACCTGCAGAAGCCCGGCGAAACAGCACTAATGACACTAGACAAATCCGCCGCCGACCCCGTCATCGCCGCATCCCCCGATGGCAAAACCTACGCCGTCGCCTGGGAACGCCGCGAAAGCGATAAGACGACGATCCTAATGCAGTCGTTTCACTTGAAGTAGTGGCATAGCATTGTCAAGCTTCCATCCCTTCACGACTTCGGCACAGCATGTGCCTAAGCGAATGTATCGCCGCAAAGCAGGCGATGCATTGCGGCGTTCCGCTACAGCATCGCGGCATTTCGCGGCAGCGATCGATCGAGGCGGCCCCGATGCCCCGAAAACTCTTACTCAAACTGCCGCCCGCCGCTGAAGTCCGCGAAGCAATTTGCCTACTCTTGCTCTGCGCCGCAATGATCTTCTCGGTGCTGAATATAGGAGTCCATCGACTCGCCGAACCTCGTTGGGAACCGATCAACCACGGCTTATCGCCGGACGGCAAAGAGTACATCTCCATCAGCCTCGCAGGAATGCGCGTTCATGACGTAGAAACCGGCAGGGAAACGCAGCGAGTAACTTGGCGGTCGCCGTGGAGTGACCTTTGGTCTGGTGAAGTCCACGCTGATCAACTTGCTCACATTGCGGAGGGAAGAGACGAAAGAAATACCAACCCGAATCCATGGGTTGCGACCAAAGAAACAACCGAGGCGAGGGTCACACTGCAGGTCTCAGAATCGAAGCGATATGTCATTGGCAAATTCCCGGCTGGCTACGCGGTTTGGTGGGACCGCCATTCGGGAAACGTGTGCGTTCATTACTTCAACGAGCATTTGCCACTTCGCTGCTTTGTCGATGAGCGTCGAAATCATTTCCATTTCGAATGCCTACGCATCGCCAAGCCCTTGTTTCAACATAACACGTCGCATCTGCCAGAGGACGCATCCGATACGACTTACCTTGGACGAACGCTCGATGTCATCGAGTTCCGTCTCAGTGATAGCCAGAAAATGCAAGAAACGCGCGATTTGCGAATCGGAGCGCCGATCAGCGGTGATTATCGGCGAAGGCTCGTTTCAATTGACAACAGCAAGGCTCTCGAACTCCAAGAGTGGACAGACTTCCCTCAAGGTTCGCCATCGCGCCACACGCTTGCACCTACAAAGGGACTTGAGGAAATCGGAGATTGCCGCGCCGAGCGAACCGAAAACGGCGTGCGACTAATCGAGGCGAGAAAGGAAGGACTGTACGAATCACATTTGGCGCAATCATCAAGCAAACCCAATCTACACCCAGCCAAAGGAGCGACGATTGAGCTAGCGCCATTTCAAAGCCGTGGCGTCTACCTTCACAGCGAAAATGGCCAGGAGAGCATTGTCATCGAACAGTTCAATGGAGGCGTTTGCGATCGATTCTACAAGATCGAGTCGGCCTTGCGCTGGCGCGACCAAGAGTGCCAGAATAGTGCCGGACGAGAGATCATTCGAGTCGCAAACGAGGTCGGCAGAGTTGATGACCTTCCACAAAACAAACAGTCCGAGGCAATAAGTCGACGCCTTCGAATCACTCCTTATCCGACCGCCTTTGCCCTATCGCTCGGATCGGTAGTGGCTGCCTTTGCCATTTGGTTGGCACACACGCGGGCAACGTCAACAACCCTCGCCGGTAATGGATGGCTTATCTGCTTGATGGCCTGCGCATGGCCGATGCACTGCTGGCTGGCTGACTTAGCGATGTCGCTACAAAGCGCGAGGATCGTTTTTGCTGGGGAATGCGGAGTAGCGTTGTCACTTTGCGCGGCCTGCATGTTCCTTCGCGGATTCGTCTTGAGACCTTGCATACTTGCGACGGCAATTGCCGTGACGCTGCTTCTAATTTGCATTCTCACCAGCAACCAGCCCACTTAGTGATGGAGGGGCGAGGACGATGCCGCTTAGATTCCCTCCATTCTCGCTCGGCCAACTTCTAGTATTAACTTGGCTCGCCGCCATCGGATGTAGCATTTGGTTTCACCGGAGCGGGAGAGTGCAATCCCTCTTTCAGCCCGAGACCATTCCGTGGAACGTCGACATATGCGACGAAGCGCCTCGCGTCGCGCTTGCGAATTCAAATCAACTTCGGGTTGTAGATATTCATTCCGGCGAAACGATTTTCGAAAGGGAATTGCCAAAGGTAAAAGCGACTGGACTGAGAAGGAATTGGTTCGATTGGCCGCGTGCGTGGAATTACTACAGCTATGGCGGCGACTTTTTGAATGAACCACTCTACCATCCAACACTTTCGTTTGACGGAAATTTGATCGCGGTACAAGCGACATCATTCGACCGTCAAGATTCAGTTGTACAGATCTTCGAGGTCTCGACCGGGAGGAAAGTTCACTGGAGGGGTGCACACGAATCCAAAAATGGCGGAACCTTTCAAAGTGGTACTCGAAATGGTTGCGCGAATATGGGCGTGAAGATTGGAGACGGCCGCGAACTGATCCTCGAAGCATCGTCAAACCAACAAAAGAAGCTGACAGTCGACGACAGGGTCAGGCCACCTCATGGTCAAGTCGCGATCTGGCAGCCTAGTCTGTCGTCCGATTTCGTCATCCGCTTCTCCTACGACGAGGGAATGCTGGGAACATCAGGCCAATCGAATCCAGGCGGCCCCGTGCTTTTTCACCCGACATCGGGGATTTACGATAGGGACTGGATGCAGCTCTACGACCAGGACGTCAAAGCTCGGCTGCAATTTTCGTGGCCTTTTGGCGACCTGGCGTACTTTGATATGTATGATTCATATCCTCAACAACAATTTCCGATCATCACCGGCGTTCGATATCGATCGCGGCCCGACCGACTCGGATGCATGATAGATACAATCGCCTGGGATTTACGGGAGGGCAAGATCTTTTTGGCCCCAATAGACGCCGAACATCTTCGACCCTGCGGTGATCGACTTTTTGTTCACGAATCGAACGACAGCTCCTACTGGCAAGACCTTCAAACCGGCGCCCGAACATATCTAGTCGGCCCTCCCACCAACGCCTGGTTTCGAACCATCCATTTTGCAGCTTGGGCCATCGCGTGGACATTGGCGACCAAACCGAAACACGAAGCGGATTACTCTCGAAGGTTCGGCTATTTCTTGTTTATCACGATGATCTTGATCCTCATTCCTCCAAGTCTCGATCGCCTCCACATCGGTCACATGGATAGGCTGCATCAATGGATGTTTGTCGGCGCAGGCTTATTGGCGCTTTTCGCGGGTTCACTAGCAGCCGCAATTCGTCGATCCGTTTCGGCGCCATTACTAATCTCGGCGTTTCTAACTTTTGGACTGTTGGCCAGCGCATGGATCGGCTGGGGAGTCGAAGTACCCTGGGAAACGCCAGTGAAGCCGCCCTTTAAAGAAGCATACCAGTCGTTAGTAGATGATTGGAAAGCCAGCGAAACCGACTTCTTCCGCCCCTGGCGCTTCGGCGCCCCCAAGCCCGACAACACCACCCACATCGAATTCCGCGACAAAGCCCGAGTAGCGGGAGAGGAACACTGAAAATCGCGAGGTCCGGTCAATCACCTAAACCTTGCGATTTTACTTCGGCACAGCATGTGCCTAATCCAATGCATCGCCGCAATGCCGCCGCAATTTTGCGGCATTCCGCTACATCCGCACGGCGTTTCGCGGCAATGTTGGATCAAGCAAGGCAGCTCCGATGCGATGGAATCGATTACCCAAACTCCCCGCCGCCTCCGACCTCCGCGAAGCAGCCTGCCTCCTCATTCTCAGCGCCGCAATGATCTTCTCGGTGCTGAATATTGGCGTCCATCGACTCGCCGAACCTCTTTGGGGACCAATCAATCACGGCCTCTCCCCCGACTCCAACGAATACATCTCGATAAGCTTGGCGGGAATCCGAGTACACGATGTTGACACGGGCGGAGAATTGCAAAGAGTAACTTGGCGATCTCCATGGCTAGAGCTTTTCCGAAAAAGGACATCTGAATTCGCGGAAGATTATCCGCATATTGCAGACTATCGATCCCCCAACCCCAGGCGCAACTACACGATTGAAATCATGGGGGCGATTCTGCGCGAAGACAGCGAAGCGCGAGTCACGGTGGAGGTTTCACCAACAAACCGATATGTCATCGGCAATTTCCCAGCCGGTTACGCCGTCTGGTGGAACCGGAGCACCAATGAAACCAAGGTGCACTATTTTACGCATCACCTGCCCCTACGATGTTTCCTGGATGAACCGCAAGACCGAATTTACTTTGAATGCCTAAGGATTCCGAAGCCCCTATTTCAACCAACTCCAAGCGAGTGGTCACTGTCCATTTCTAGCAATCGATCGAATTACTTAAGTCGCACACTAGATGTTATAGAGTTTCGACTATCCGATGCGATGGAACTCGCAACATACCGAGATCGCGCGATGGGAGCGCCAGTCGACAACAATCCTCAGTTGCGTCTAGTGGCGGACGAAAACGGGGAGAATCTTGCCCTTCAGCACTGGAATGAGTTTCCCCGAGGAGAACCGCTATTGGTAAACCTGCTTCCGGTCGAGGGCATTCCCGATTTAGGCGATTGCCGAGCCGAACGTACTTCGGACGGAGTGACGCTGCTCGAAGCCTCTGAAAAAGGCATTTTTGAATTGAAGTTGGGGCACTGTCAGAGCACTCGAAGGCTCGTTCAGAAGGCGACAGCGCTGTCAGGACTCGCCCCTTTTCGATCGGCAGGACTTTATTTCTACCAAGATGACGCGGCAAGCCATCTAGTCATTCACAATTTCGACAAGCGAGGCAGCGCCCGATGTTTCGACATTTCTTGGCAACCTCGTTGGCGTGATGCGATTGATCGGAACAGATCTTCCGCAGCCGTAACTCGCATTGCGAATGAATATGGCCAAGTGCTCGATCTACCGCGCACGACCGAAGGACGGGGGAAGGCGCATCAGATAAGCCTTGAGCCTTATCCCTCCACGTTTGCGGCTTCGTTGTTCGTATCGGTGGGCGCTTTTGGCATCTGGTTGCTTAACGCCTGGCGATCAAAGACTCTACTTCGCTCGAACAGCTGGCTGGTCCTCGTCGTAGGCTGCATCTGGCCAGTGGTCTGTTGGCTAGTCGATCTTTCCTTGGAGCTGCCGGGGGCCCACATTCTCTTCGTCGCTCTTAATACAGTGATTTTATCCCTCTGCACCGGAAGTTTTTTCACGCGCGGCTCGCTCGCTCGAACAACCCTCCTCGCCACAACGACATTGATCGCGATGTTGTTCGTCAACTCGTTTCGCAGCTACTAGCCTCTGAATGACGAATCATGATGTTGAAAACGCCCAAACTCCCGCCTTTTTCACTCGCTCAGCTATTCATGCTGACTTGGCTCGTAGGCATTTGGTGTGCAATTTGGTTTCATCCAAGCGGCCAAGCGCGTCCACTCCTATCGGACCCGATTTCAGACTGGTCGGTCGAGCTTGCGGATCAGTTGCCGCGCGTCGTCGTTAGTGACTGCCGCGAGGTACGAGTCATTGATTTCAATACGGGAAAGCTACTTTTTACACGAGCGCTATCGCCAGTTCGGGGCGTCGCAATGCGTGAAAGATGGTGGACATGGCCCGATGCGTGGAATCACTACGAATCGGTGTCCGGACTGAGTTCCTTTGAGGCCCCGGCTTTTGCTCCCTCCCACTTCTCCGACGGACGATGTTTCGCATTACAAGGACGCGACTTCACCGGTCGATATATGGCCGCCTATATCTTCGACATGGAAACCGGAAAAAGCGTGCAGTGGCGAGGAAAAAACACTTCAGCCAATCTTGGTGACTCTTGGAGTTCAGGCCGCAACATTGGGTTGCGCGTTGGAGACGGTTCCACCCTAGGACGCGGGATGTTTGAGCAAATCGTGCCGAGCGAAAATGGCGATTCACATGCTCTACGAAATGAGCGATCCAAAGCTGACTATGTCGACATTTGTAGACCCGAAGTTTCTTCAGACTTTGTCTGCCGCATTTACTATGAAGAGGTGGCTGAAGACGTAGCTTTCAACAGCGACTCAAGTGAAGGAGTGATTTCTACTGCTTATGTCGCGGTGTGCGATAAGGACTCAATTGCACACTTTGACCGTGGTCTACGAACCCGGCAATCCCTGGATTGGCCCTTTGGAGAACTTGAAATAATCGAGGAGCCAGAACATCGAGGAAATCCTCCTTTATTGGTATTCAATCGCTATCGCTCACTGCCAGATCGACTTGGCGTCGAAGCCGACAAAGTGGGGTGGAATATCCGCAAGAACCAGATTACCGGGGTTCCGCTGCGCGCGCAGCAAGTTCGCGCCTGCGGCGATCGCCTTTTTGTGCATGACGAGGATGACAGTCTTTACTGGATCGATTGCCAATCGGGTGCGCGTACGTACCTGATCTTTCCACCGCGTCCATCTTGGATTCGCACGCTTCATTTTGCTGCATGGCTGCTTGCCTGGACGATCGTTGCACGCCCCAAACGCGAGGGAGACTTTACTCGCCGATTCGGCTACCTCCTTTTTGCAGCGACCACACTCGCTCTACTGCCTCCGTCGCTTTGCAGATTCAATTTGCCAAATATAGATTCCGGGGATCATTGGCTATTTGCTTTTGCCTGCTTGGTTCCACTCTTGGTAGGAGTCATTGTCGCCATCGTCCGGCGTTCGGCGTCATTCCCCGCCCTTTTGGTTGCGATTCTTGCGTTTGGGCTGTTCGCCAGTTCTTGGGCCTACTGGTCGTGTGAAATACGCTGGGGTCAGCAATCGTCTCACTTAACCGAAGCGATCAACTCGTTGTCGACGTGCCTGAATTCGCCAAAAACCGACTTCATCGGCCCCTGGCGCGTCGGCGCCACCAAGCCCGACGATACAACCCACATCGAATTCCGCGACAAACTTCAATCCACCGAAGTGGAGCCATAAGTCCAATTCAAACCAGCCGGCAATGCACTTTTGCCGCGCAACTTGGCAATCTAATCGCTGTCGTGGCAACCTAAGCCCTAGATAGTGGCCATCTAGGCCATCTAGGCAATGTAGTGAAAACAAGCCTTTTTTGAACCCTAAGCAATCAATTCCTTCACCACATTCCCATGCACATCCGTCAGCCGGTAATCCCGCCCGGCATAGCGGTAGGTGAGCTTGGTGTGGTCGAGCCCCATGAGGTGCAAAATCGTGGCGTGCAGATCATGCACCGGCATCGGTTTTTCTTGGGCTTTGAAGCCGAATTCATCGGTTGAGCCGTAAACCGTCCCGCCTTTCACGCCGCCGCCCGCCATCCACACGGTAAAGCCGTGGTGATTGTGATCGCGGCCATTGATCTTGCCCGCATTCGCGCCCGCCTGTGGTAGCTCGACGGTGGGAGTACGCCCAAATTCGCCGCCCCAGATGATCAGCGTTTCGTCAAAGAGCCCAAGCCGCTTGAGATCGGTAATGAGCGCGCCAATCGCCTTATCGCATTCGCCCGCCAGCCGGCGATGGTTCACTTCGATGTCATCATGGTTATCCCAAGGCTGCCCCTGCCCGTGCCACACCTGCACAAAGCGAACGCCGCGTTCGACCAGCCGCCGCGCAATCAAAATCTGCCGCGCTTGCGTGCCTGGGCCGTAAGCATCGAGCACATGCTTCGGCTCACGGGTGACATCAAAAGCCTCCGCCGCCTCCGCCTGCATCCGGTACGCAAGTTCATAAGTCTGAATCCGCGATTCGAGCGCCGGATCGCCGCCACGCGCGTCTTGATGCTGCCGATTGATCTTCGCCAGCAAATCAAGCTGCCGCCGCTGAGCGGAATTCGTCACATAGTTGTTGCGAACATTCTCGACGAGCTTTTCGATGTCCGTATTCTGCGTGTTGACGTAGGCGCCCTGATAAATCCCCGGCAAAAACGCCGACTGCCAGTTCTGCGTCTCCTGAATCGGATACCCGCCCGGACAAAGCGCGACGAACCCGGGCAAATTGAGGTTATCGGTCCCCAGGCCATACGTGAGCCACGACCCCATGCTCGGCCGCACGAGCCGCGACTCACCGCAATTCATCAGCAGCAGCGACGGCTCATGATTAGGCACTTCAGCGTGCATCGAGCGAATCACCGCCATGCTATCGACATGCTGGGCCGTGTGCTGAAAAATTTCGCTAACTTCGATCCCGCTCTCGCCATATTTTTGAAACTTATAAGGCGATGGATACGCTGCCCCCGTCTTGCGCTCGGTAGGCAAGTTCGGCATCGGCAACTCTTTACCCGCGTACTTTTGCAGCGAAGGCTTCGGATCGAACGTATCCACATGCGAAGGCCCGCCATTCATGAACAGATGAATAACGTGCTTCGCCTTGCCTGCAAAATGAGCAGGCTTCGCGGAAAGCGGATTCACACCCGAATCCGCCCGCGCCGGCTCAGCAAACTCTTGCCCCAGCACCGCCCCAAGTCCGAGCATTCCAAAACCCATCCCAGCACGGCGCAGCATATCGCGACGGGTGAGGGAGCAATTGTCGATTTGCGGTGGGGTCATTACATGTTCGCCAACTGGAGGTACTAAACTCGCCACGATTCGCCGGACTTTGTATATCGCACTTCAATCGCCGGCCGGGGTGAGTCTGCGACGATTCTAAAATCAAAGGGAATAACCGCGCTCATGAGCCAATTGCTCGTCGGCAGCGACGACGCCCCGGCGCTAACGAAGGAGCCATCTTGTAGCGCGAATAGTTCCAGGCTCCACGGGGCACGATCGATAATAAGCACCTCGCGAGTACCAATTTTCGCATAGAAGTCAAATTTGCTCCGCGAACGATCACCGGGACTGACGATCTCTCCGACAAAATCGGGACCGCCATACAAGTATGCGCCACGGTCCTCCGCAACTCCGCCCGGAAGCACGACGACAAGGTCAGGACAGCGATAATTCCTGCGCCAATCCGTAAGTTGATCACTGACATTGGCGCCAGGGTATACCTGAGCTGGCCCATTTATTCCAAGCGACATCTTGATAATGGTTGTTAGCGAACCAACTAATTGTTGATGCTGTGTGTTCGCCATTGGCGCCATGACATATTCCCCTTCCCACACTTCGTCGTAACGATCTAATCCCAATCGCTGACGTTCGGCAATTTCCTCGGCTGTAGCGACGATCGAGTCAATCTGAGTCGCCATCATGTTCTCCTTTGCTTGTCCACTGATTGGCACGCTCTATCGTATTCTAATCCACAAACAAATACTCGCTCGTCAGCATCAAGACCTGAGCCAGTTGCTCCAATGGTTCGAGCTTTCGAGGCGAGGTGTCTGCGGTGGCGGTGGTGAGAAATTCTTTGGCGGTTTGCCTTTCCTCTTCGCGCGGCGGTCGGGTGAAGAGGATGCGATAGATCAGGTTGATTCGCTCGTCGTCGTTGGGTGCGGAGATGCAGCGGGCGGCGAGGGCTTTGGCTTGGTCGACTACGAAGGGCGAGTTGAGCAAGTACAGGCCTTGTTGCGGGACGCTGGTTTTGGCGCGTTTGTCGGAAGACTGATCGGGGTTGGGGAAATCGAAGTTGCGGAAGAGGTTGGGCAGATCTTGGCGGTCGATGGCGCCGTAGATCGTGCGGCGGCGGGAGAAGGGGGGACTTGCGATTTCGACGGCGCGGCCGAATTGTGTGGTGTCGAGCTGCCCGCTGGCCCAGAGGATGGCGTCGCGGGTGGCTTCGAACTCGAGGCGGCGGCGGTTCATTTTCCAGAGGCGGCGATTCTCGGGGTCGACCGCGGCGCAGTCGGCGCGTTCGACGCTTTGCTGCTGATAGGTTTGCGACAGGACGATTTCGCGGTGCAGGGCCTTCAGTGACCAGCCGCTTTCGATGAGCGTCGATGCGAGGTGGTCGAGCAGTTCCGCTTGAATGGGCCTCTGGGTGCGGATGCCGAAGTCGCCTGGTGTGTCGACGAGCGGTTCGCCGAAGTGGTGCATCCAGATGCGATTGACGGCGACGCGGGCGGTGAGCGGGTTGCTCGGCGAGACGATTGCTTCGGCGAGTTCGAGACGCCCGCTACCGGTTTTGAAGGGTTGACGCTGGTCGCCCGCGACGGCCCAGAGGAATTGGCGCGGGACTCCTTTGCCGGGGCGGGCGGGATTGCCGCGAATGAAGACGACCGGGTTCATCGGCTGCGGCTGTTCTTTCACTACCATCGCTCGCGGCGGCGCGGCGGGCGAGCTTGCTTCGAACTTTTGAATCTCGGTTTGCAGGCGGCGGTCTTCTTCGCGTTCGGCGCGGGTGTAATAGTCGTTGATCTTGTCGCGGGCGATGCGCGAGGGGGAACCTTCGGCGGTGAGGACTTCCGCGAGTTGTTTCGTTGGCGCGTCGGCCTTTTCGGCGCCGCCGGCGGCTTCTTGGGCTTTCCAGGCTTCGCTGATGGCGACTCCGTACGCGCGGGCGAGGGCGACGCGGAACGCCTGCGGGATCGCGCCGGCTTCGGTGATGAACGCGTCGAGTTGCTCGGTCAAAATCTTTTTGAGTCGCGGGTTGATTTGGTTGGCTTCGGTTCCTTCCGCGCGGGTTTTCCAGGCTTCGCGGAGTGCGGGGGCTTCGGCGGCGAGTTTTTCGTCGTTGAGCGCGCGGACTTGGGCCCAGGGGCCCCAGATCGCGTGCTCGGGGCTTTTTTGCTGTTCGAGGTAGGCCTTCCATGCGCCTGCGATGCGGCGTTTGGTTTCTTCGCGCGAGAGCGTCGCGAATGGGAGTTTGAGGACCGCTTCCTCGTCAGCCGTTGTGGCGGCGCGGATGAGGTAGCCGACGACTTTTTCGCGGGCGGCGAGTTGGGTTTTCGCGAAGACCTCGTCGCGGTACTTTTCGAGTTTGCCCTTGAGCTCGCCCTGTTTGGCGGCGAACTCGGTGTAGCCGGCGACCTGTGCGGGCGGGGCGATGAGCGGGAGTTCCGCGGGTTCATTCGAGCTCGCGAAGACGCCGTAGAGGGAGTAATAATCTTCCGCGGGCACGGCGTCGTATTTGTGGTCGTGACATTTCGCGCAGGAGACCGTCAGGCCCATGAGCCCGCGGCAGGTGACGTCGATTTGGTCGTCAATGTCGGCGTTGCGGTCGTTGAATTTTCTGCCGGTCGTCAGGAAGCCTAGGGCGGCGAGTCGCGCGGGGTCTTGGTTATCGGGCAGCAGGTCGGCGGCGAGTTGTTCGCGGATGAATTGATCGTAGGGGAGGTCGCTGTTGAGTGAGCGGATGACGTAGTCGCGGTAGGTGTAGGCGTATGGGTAGCGGCGGTCTTGTGCGAAGGCGTAGCCTTTCGTATCGCCGTAGCGGGCGAGGTCGAGCCAGTGGCGGCCCCAGCGTTCGCCGTAGGCGGGCGAGGCGAGGAGGCGGTCGACGAAGCGGGCTTCCGCGCCGGGGCGGGTGTCGGCGATGAAGGCTTCGACTTCCTCCATCGTGGGCGGCAGGCCGATGAGGTCGATGCTCCAGCGGCGGGCGAGCGTGACGCGGTCGGCTTTGGGCGAGGGCGTGAGCTGGGCCTCGTCGAGTTTTTTCAAAATGAAATTGTCGAGCGCGGTCGCGGGCCACTCGGGCTTTGAAACGGTGGGCAGGGGGGGCTGCGTGATCGGTTGCAGGGACCAGTGCGTTGATTTGATTTGGGCGTAGTGCTCTTCGCGCGAGACGGGTTTGGTCGCGTCGCCACGATTGGGCCAGGGCATGTCGGCGGCGACCCACTCGGCGATGGCGGCGATTTCGGGATCGCTGAGTTTGCCGTCGGGCGGCATTTGGACATCGCCCTCGTGGCGGATCGCGGCGAGGAGTCCGCTGGCGGCGGGGTTGTCCTTATTCATCAACGGCTTGCCGGTGACGCCGCCTTTGGCGATCGCTTCGCGGGAGTCGAGGCGCAGGCCGTTTTCTTGTTTCTCGGCGCCGTGGCAGGAGAAGCATTTTGCGACGAGCAGCGGGCGGACTTTTTCCTCGAAGTGTTTTTCTTGGTCGGCCGAAATCTTTGGCCCGTCTTCGGCATGTGCGGCGCCGAGACGCATCGCCGCGGCGAGGAAAGCTAGGGCGACGGCATAGGGGAAACGGGACGCCATGATGCGCCTTAGGTGCGAGTCGAGTTTGGGCGGGAGGGGGCGCCGACGGGGGATTTGCGGCGGGCGGGACGGCGGGTTTGGGTTGCCCGCCGCTGATATCTAATAGTAGACCTTGGGACGTTCTGGCGGGCAAGGCTGTTTTTGGGGGCGTTTGGACGGGCGGGGAGTGAAAAAGGGCTTGTTTTTCCAATCTTGTAGTCTTGCAGTCTTGCGCGCGCACGTGGGGGGCCTCAAAG
>JBKJSI010000003.1:0-9879 GCA_046595915.1 Pirellulaceae bacterium | reverse complement strand
CGGGAAAGGCCGCCGCCTTGTATTCACTGAGCCGTGCGAATGCCGCCATGCACCGATTGAATCGCTTACGGCGGTCCGGGGTATCAGACAGGGTTCCGTCCATATTGATCATCGGTCGAAAGACTGGCTTGTTTTTGGCGTCGCCGTCTGAAAGGACCAGCAGGTCGATCAGTCGCTCGATGTGCTGGTCCTGCGTTTCCTCTTCGCTCTTTTCTGTTTGCTTCTCGGCCCATTTCTGTTCGGCTGCCTGCTGCTCTTCGCGTTTTTTCTCCGCCGCGATTTGTTCGGGGCTGGGATCGGTGGGGTCGACGCGGTACGGAGGCAGTCCGGAGTCTTGGGCGGATGCGATTGGTGTAGGTAGACACGCCAGAATTAAAACGAATGGCAAGAGAAATTTCATTGTTGCCACGTCTCCATCCATGCAAGTTGAGGTGAACCGTCGAAGGTAGTTTCAAGCACTAAGTGAGGCCATGCAAGTCAATTTAGGCCGGGCCTTCAGACCTTTTTCTGAGTGTATGAACTTTGTAACCAGGGCCTACGTCCCGGAGTACCGGGACTTCAACCCTGGCTACAATAGGTCGGGCCTTTGGCCCTGAAGAGCATCGCGCTTTGAATGTCGCGCTTTTGATCGTCGCACTTTTTTTGGAATTTGGTGATGACTATACACTTTCTACTCCCTTGCCCTGCCCTGTTCTTTTCTTGGCGGCTTGCTTCCTACTTGCTCTTGCTGGTTGTTTGTTTTGCTTTGCCGGTGATTGGGCAGGCGCCCTACAAACAGAATGTAGCGCCGGATACGGAGGGTGACAAGAAGTTGCGAGCTTTCTTTCGGGAGGAAGTGGGGCGGATTGAGGCGAAGGGTATTGCGATGCCTAAGACGGCGGAAGAGTGGCCGGGGATGAAGGCGGCATTGCAGAAGCAGTTACGTGAGATGCTCCTCTTGGAGCCGATGCCAGAGAGGACGGATCTCAAGGCGGTGACTACGGGGAAGATTGAGAAGGATCGATTTACGGTGGAGAATGTGCATTTTCAATCTTCGCCGGGGCTCTATGTCACCGGCAATCTTTATTTGCCGGCCAAGATTGAGGGCAAGTCACCGGAGAAGGCGCCTGCGATTTTGTATGTCTGCGGGCATGCGGCGGTGAAGAAGGATGGGGTTAGTTATGGCAATAAGGTTCACTACCAACATCATGGCATTTTGTTTGCGCGGCAGGGGTATGTTTGCTTGGTGATCGATTCCGTGCAGTTGGGGGAGATTGAGGGGTTGCATCATGGGACTTACAACCTCAATCAGTGGTGGTGGGCGTGCCGAGGATATTCTCCGGCCAGTGTCGAAGCTTGGAACTGCGTGCGGGCGATTGATTATTTGTGTTCGCGGCCCGAAGTTGACGCGGAGCGGATTGGAGTGACGGGACGGTCGGGGGGTGGGGCTTATTCGTGGTGGATTGCGGCGATTGATGAGCGGGTGAAGGTGGCTGCGCCTGTGGCGGGGATTACGGATTTGCGGGACTACGTGGTGGAAGACTGCGTTGAGGGGCACTGCGACTGTATGTTTTTCAACAACACGTATCAGTGGGATTATCCGCAAGTGGCGGCGCTGGTGGCGCCGCGGCCTTTGATTGTTGTGAATACGGATTCGGACAATTTGTTTCCGCTGGCGGGGGTGTCGCGGACGTTTTTTCAGGTGCGGGATCTGTATGCCAAGCTGGGGAAGGTGGATCAGTTTGCGCTCTCTTGTAGCCCGGGCGGGCATGTCGATTCGCAGGAGGTGCAGCTGGGGGCGTTTACGTGGTTCAACAAATATTTGAAGCAGGATCTGAAGCCGGTGACGGAACTCTCTGAGACCTTGTTTGAGCCGGAGCAACTGAGGGTTTTCAAAGAGCTGCCGAAGGATTCGATTAATGCGAAGATTGCGGCCAGTTTTGGACCGCCCTGCCCTGCCCCGGTGATTCCGAAGTCGAAGGAGGAGTGGGTGGGAATTGTGAAGGCGAAGAAGGCGTTTTTGCTGGAGAAGGTGTTTCGGCGGCTCAATGCGGCGAAGGGGGAGACGTTGCAAGTTTCGACGGCGATGCTGGGGAAGAGTAGCGAACTGGAGTTAAGCCGCGTCGTGGCGTTTGATACGGATCAGGAGACGTATGGGCAGCGGTATGTGATTCGCAAAATTGGCGCCAAGCCGAAGAAGGTGTTTTTGCAGGTAATGGATGATGCGATGTGGGAAGCGTCGAAGGGGCAGGTGAACATGGATGAAGCGCTGAAGACTCCGGAGCTGGAAAAGGCGGTGAAGGAGGGGAGCGCGGAGCTGGTAATTTATTGTCCGCCGGGGGTTGGGGAGTGGAAGCTGAATGCGGATGCGAAGGAGCGGAATCAACTGGCGCGACGGGCGCTGCTGATTGGCGATACGCTCGCCGGGATGCAGGTGCTCGATTTGGTGCGGGTGATTTCGACGCTGAAGGAGGCATCGGAGCGGGATGCGGAGATTACGATTTCGGCGAGCGGGGATTTGGCGGGGGTGGCTGTTTATGCTTCGATCTTTGGGGGACGGCCGGTGACGCTTGATTTGACCGCCCTGCCCTCTTCGCATCTGCAGGGGCCGATTTTGATTAACGTTTTGCGGGGGATGGATTTGCCGGAGGCGGTGGCGATTTCGGCGGAGACGAATGTTTTGAAGATTAAGGGAGTGAAGGCGGATGATTTTGGTTATTCGCTGGCGGTGGCGAATGGGCTTGGGTGGGGGGAGGGGCGGCTTGTTTTTACGCCTTGAGAATGCGGTTCACCACGAAGGCACAAAGACACGAAGGACATTCGGAAACCGCGAATAGACGCTAATGAACGCTAATTTTCTTGGTTGGCGTCGCGTGCCCAGGCACGCGCTTTATGGGTGACTGGGGATTTCGAGTACGAATACCGAGTACGAGTGCCGAGTGCCAACGCAAATTGATCGTGCGCTATTTCGCTTCGGTGAGGGCTTTCCAAGTCGCCATCAGGACCGGCGTTGTGGTGCAGATATAGAATGGCTGCGGCGATGTGAATGCCGAAAGTTCACTCGCGGTGGAGGATTCGGTTTTTAGGAGTTGGAAATCGGTGAGGGAGAAGGGAGCTTCGTACTTCACCACCCTGCCCTGCCCTGGTTCTAGGCCGGCTTTTTTCTCGACGGCGGCGATGGCGTCTTCTAGGAAGCCGATTTGGTCGATGAGGCCGTTTTCTTTGGCCTTTGTCGCGGAGAAGATTTCGCCGGTGGCTAGGGCGTCGAGTTTGGTTGGGTCATCGGCGTAGGTTTTGCGCCCGCCCTTGACGATGGATTTGAAGCGGTCGAGCGATTCGTTGATGTAGGCGAGGAGGAGTTGGCGGTGCTCTTCGGGCATCTCGCGGGTCATGCTGAGCATTTGTTTGCGGGGATGCGTGGCGATCGAGTCGTCTTTGAGATCGAAGCGCTTCATCAGGCCGGAGAGGTCATAGTGCGGGATGATGACGCCGATGGAGCCGGTGGTGGTTGTGGGTTCGCCGTAGATTGCGTCGGGCTCGTGGCCGACGGCCATCGAGACGTAGTAGCCGCCGCTGGCCGCGATGCTGCCCATGCTGACGACCATCGGTAGCTTTCGTTCTTCGCGGAGCTTTTTGAGGTGATGGTAGATGTAGTCGGAGCCGGTGACGGTGCCGCCGGGGGAATTAACGCGGATGACGACGGCGGCGACATCCTTATCTTCGCGGATGCGGTCGATTTGTTTGCGGACGTGGCCTTCTCCGGTCGCGATCACGCCTTCGATGGAGATGATGGCGATTTTCTTGGTCGCGGTTTTCTTGCCGGAGACGTATTTTTCGGTCGTGCCGGTGGTGTCGTCGTAGTAATTTTGCTTTTGGGCGTATTGCCAGAGGAGGAGGCCGAGGCAGATCAGGAAAGCGAGCCAGGCGAACCAGGAGCCGGCGGCGCGAGTGGGCTGGACGATGACGGTGGTTTGGCCGGTGGTGGTCGTCGTGGTCGACATGGGGGTTCCTTGTAACTTGGGTGATTAGGATTTTTTACCACCAAGGCAGGAAGACACGAAGGGAAGACTTGAACCGCGAATGGACGCGAATGGGAAAACCGCTTGGCTACCGAGGCGTTGGAATAGAAGATTCGTTCCGAAGTAATGTCCATGTTGAAATAGGTAGGTTAGAGCGGGATTGCCGGAAGTGGGCGTTTGACGCTAAAGTATTGGTGGTCAACGTCTTGGGACGGAATCGCAACTGCCAGTATCCCAGAAAACTGGCCGTAACTAATTTATGAAGGATGTACGCGGTGTTCGTTTGTGCTTCAACGGAGTGTTTTCATTCGCTTCCTTTGCGGGAAGCGCTCGACCGCCTTGTGGACCTGGAATATTCCGCGGTCGAAGTGACGTTGTTTGATGGCAGCTCGCAGATGACGCCGACGCAAGTCGCCGCTGATTTGGAGCGAGCCGTCGCCATGTGCCGTGACACGAATCGGCTCGACTTGGCCGCTTTCGATGTGCGTATCGATGCGACAGGTGAGGAGCATTACAAGCGGTTCACGTCTTGTTGTCAGCTAGCCAAGGCGACGAAGGTCGTCACGATCACGGTGCCGTCGGCTGAACTGGGCACGCCATTCAATGAAGAGGTTGAGCATCTGCGCAAGCTCGTGGCGATTGCCGAGTTGCATGGCGTGCGGATCAGCATTAAGAGTCAGGTGGGTCGGCTCTCGGAAGATCCTGATACGGTGATTGTGCTCTGCGAAAATGTGAAGGGCCTTGGGCTAACGCTCGACCCGACGCATTTTCTCTGCACGCCGCTTAAGATCAAAAGCACCGGTAAGTTGATGCCTTATGTGTTTCACGTTCACTTGCGTGATTCGACGAAGAGCGCACCGCAGGTGCGGATCGGGCAGGGCGAGATTGAGTATGGCAAGCTGATCGGTCAGCTGCGGAAAATGAAATACATGCGCTCGCTGAGCGTGAATGTGACCGAGATGGATGGGATCGATCACTCTTCTGAGATGCGGAAGATGCGGTTGCTGCTCGAGAGCTTGCTCTAATTCGCATTCAAATCGCAAGATAAAAAATCCCGGAGAACATG
This sequence comes from Pirellulaceae bacterium, assembly GCA_046595915.1. Classification (GTDB taxonomy): domain Bacteria; phylum Planctomycetota; class Planctomycetia; order Pirellulales; family Pirellulaceae; genus JBKJSI01. The sequence continues at coordinate 4,815 of JBKJSI010000003.1, read as the reverse complement.
AGTTACTCCGGGTGTTTCCTCGCTTACGCTTCGGGTTGTGAGCGACGGGAGTGCTGGGTTATCGCTCTGCGGTGACAATTGTCTCATCACTCTTGCCTTCCTTACGGGCTTTCTGAGCTTTTCGCAGTGCGGCTCGTTGGGCGGCGACTTGATTGACCATTTGCGCCTGTAGCATGCGGTCCATGCGCTGCGACATTAGAGCCTGGTAGTTGGCCGCGTTGTTGTAGGCCAGAAGTTGGCTGGCGGTGGGTGTATAGCTGTTGTTGAGCCCGCCAGAGTAGTTGTTGTAAAGCGAACTGTTGGGCTGGGTGCTCAGGCTGCCGGTGCTACCGGGGCTATTCATGCTTGCTTGGCGGCCGCCAGATTTGTTGCATTGCTGTGCGAAGGCGCTGGAAGTGATGGAGCAGAGTGCGATGGCGACTGCGAAACCGACAACCGATTTCATAGAAAACTCCTTGGCCAACTAGCGAGACGTGAGATTTGGGATCTGTGGCGTAGCGGGACAAGTGCATCTTAGGAACAACGCCCTTGATGAGGCCAGGGATTGGCGTCGCTATCTGGGCTGACTTCATTTCGGCTTCAGATTGCGGCTTGGAAAGGCTTGCTGATGATTCGATTGCCAGACCCAATCTTTGGTAGGGATTTTGATTACACTAAAAGTCGGAAAACCAATCGATAAAGTACACGGTTTCTAGATTTGTGCGGCTTTGATGTTCCCATCGCTGGAGTAGCAGAACGAGACTTATGGATATGCCGCCGGCCAATCCTCTGACGCCCCCCTGCCCTGCCCCGCCTAAGCGACTGCACTTTGATTCGCCCACGCAGGAAGCGTATCTGAATTTGTGGCGGACTTACGATCAGCTGAAGGCGATTGAGGATTCGCTGTTTGACGAATTTGGGATTTCGGCTCAGCAATACAACACGCTTCGGTTACTTGAGTCTGTGCATCCGGCGACGATGCAAACGCTTGACTTGCGTTCGCGGCTTGTTTCTCGCGCGCCTGATATGACACGATTGCTTGATAAGTTGCAGGAGCGGGGATTGGTCGAGCGAGATCGGAGACCAGAAAATCGGCGGGTGATTGATGTGCGTATAACGGAGGGTGGAATCGCTCTGCTGGCTCAACTTGCGAGCAGAGTTTTGACTTGCCATCAGGCGCAGCTAGGACATTTGGCGGAAGACCAGATTCGCGAATTGATTCGACTCTTGCAGCTATGCCGATTGCCGCATGAAGATCATTCGACGCGATGGCTTTTGGCGCCTGGCGATTAGCCAGGAAAGAACAACTTGTAAGTTCGATAGCCGCCGCCGAGGTTGAAGGCATCGAAGCCATTTTGAAGCAGGATACGAGTCGCTAGATAGCCACGCTGACCGACCTGGCAATAAAGGGCGATTGGTTTGTCGCGAGGAAGTTCCGCAAGATGTTCGCGAAGATCATCCACGGGGATATTCGTCGCACCTGGAATGGCGCCAGCGGCGAATTCAGTGGGAGTGCGAACATCGAGGAGGTAGGGACGTTCGCTTGTCGGCAAGGAAAGGACTTGTTCGATATCGCGCTGTGGATGTTCCTCGCGCAATAGTCCGCCAGCGACGAAACCGGCCATATTCACAGGATCTTTGGCGGAGCCAAATTGCGGTGCGTAGACAAGCTCCATTTCTTCGAGATCGAAAACAGTCATCTTCGCCTGGATGGCGACGGAGATAACATCGAGTCGCTTGTCGATCCCTTTGCCGCCGACGCCTTGTGCGCCAAGGATTCTTCCATCCTTTGGATCGAATAGCAGCTTGAGAGACATGCCTTCCGCGCCGGGATAATACCCAGCGTGATGGGCGGGATGGATATAGACCTTGCGAAAGTCGCGACCTACGCGCTTGAGCGACTTTTCGGAAGCGCCCACCGCTGCGGCAGCGCATTCGAAGATGCCAACGATCGCGGCGCCCTGGGAGCCGCGGTATTTGTCGAGCGACTTTCCCGGCGCTTTGAAAATGTTGTTGGCGGCGATGCGGCCTTGGCGATTGGCGGGGCCAGCGAGGGGAATTTGCGTTTTGCCGCCAAGAACAAAATCATCGACTTCGATAGCGTCTCCGACGGCGTAAATATCGGGGTCCGCTGTTTGCAGATATTCGTTTACACGAATGCCGCCGCGCGGAGCGATTTCGAGACCGGCTTCGACAGCGAGTTTGTTCTCGGGCCGTACGCCAACGCCAAGGATCACCAGCTGCGAAGTGATGGCGCGGCCAGATTTGAGGCGGGCGACGATGCCCTGCGGAGAAGATTCAAAAGCTTCGGCCGATTCGCCCAAGAGAAGTTCTACGCCGTGCTTGGCGAGGACACCAAGAATAGGTGTGGTCATTTCCTTGTCGAGCGGCGGCAGGACTTGGTCCTGCAGCTCGACACGGATCGTTTTGACGCCGCGGCGGACGAAGTTTTCTACAAGTTCGAGTCCAATGAAACCTGCTCCGACGACGAGAGCCGTTTGGGCGCCTTGATCGATGCGAGCTTTGATTTGATCGACGTCAGCGAGATTGCGGAGGGTATGAATGCCAGTTAAATCGAGACCCGGGAGTGGCGGACGGATTGGCGCCGCGCCGGGCGCGAGGATTAGCTTGTCGTAGGATTCTTCATAGGATTCACCGGTAGCGAGGTTTTTGACGCGGACTTTTTTCGCGGACCGGTCAATTGCGTCGACGGAGGACTGAGTACGGACGTCGATCCGAAAACGCTCACGGAGTCGCTCTGGAGTGGTGACGAGGAGCTTGTCGCGACTAACGATCTCGCCGCCGACATAGTAAGGCAGGCCGCAATTGGCGAAGGAAACGTCGGGCCCACGCTCAAAGAGGATGATCTCGGACGATTCAGAGAGTCGACGCGCCCGAACTGCTGCTGAGGCGCCGCCAGCGACACCGCCAACGATAAGCAATTTCATATTCTGGATTCCTTTCCCCGCTTTCGTTCACTATAGCATTTTCGATACCTGCTGTGACCGCGGGCGGTTGCTCCCCTCTTAGCGTAGCGCCGACCAAAGGCTGCCAAAATCATCGGTCCATGGCGCTACGATTTTCACTGGATTCGGCGCAGCCTTTTCCCAAGATGGAGAATCGTTTGGGGAGAGTGCCACTGGTAGGAGAATAGCCCAACGGACTTGTGAGCCTTTGCGATCCGATGGTGGGTCGGTTTCCAAGATGACAGCGATGCAATTTGACTCTTGAGCGGCGGCACTGAGGATCGGCGCTAAATCGAGATAGCGGTTGGTGATTTGAAATGCGATGACGCCTCCTTCCGCAAGATGCGATTGATAGAGCTTGATCGCTTCTAGTGTTAGGAGATGCATAGGCAGTGCGTCACCGGAGAAGGCGTCGATCACCAAGACATCGAATTGACGCGAACCATGATTCTTCCATTCCTCAACGAGGAGTTGCCGACCATCTCCGATCGCGACTGATACTTCGCCTTTGTGGTTGGCAAGATAGGAGAAGTGTTTACGGGCGAGCGTGTCGACTGCAGGACTGATCTCGTAAAAATTGACTTGATCACCCGGCTTTGCGTGAGTCAACAGCGAACCGGTTCCAAGGCCGATCACGCCCAATCGCAGTGACCGCGAGAGTATCTCGCGGCGCCAGGCAATTGCCTGAGCAACGCCGGAATCGGGCGTGAAATAGAGCGTTGATTCGGCGGAAGCAAATCCCTTTAGCGGCTGCATTCCATGTTGTGTTTTGCCATGCAACATGAGTCGCTGGTTGAATTCGGGTTTATCCAGGACACTGACGACCCCGAAGAAATCTCGTTGTCGCTCGACGACCGGCTCGTTGTGTATCGCCTCTACGTGGACGTAGAGCAGAGTGACAATGAAGAACACAGGGAGGAAGATCGCTGGAAAGAGGATATTCCGCGCGTAGCGCTCTTTGCGAAAACGAGGGAGGAGTCGGGCGAGTTCGCATAGGGCAAGCAAAATAGCTGTGAACCCAATGCCGATGTGAAATTCCCAGTAATCGGTGAAGAGTCGCGGCGCCACGAAACCGGTGAAGGCCCCACCTAGCGCTCCACCGAGTGCGATGAAGAGGTAGTAGTGCGTTAGAAAGCGCGCGGGCGGGTGCAATGCGTGGAGTTGTGCGTGGCAGGCCATCGAGCAGGCGAGCACCAAGAAGGAATAGCCCGCGATTTGCCAAGGAATGGGGAACAGCAAGCCCCAGAAGAGTAGTGCACAGGCCAAGTAGCAGCTTGCCCAATAGAGGCGAATCCAGAGTGTTGGCTTAGGCAGCGCAGCCCATTGAAAACAGATAATGAATGAGGCGAGATAGAGCGTGAGCGGCAGCACCCACAGAAATGGGACGACGACGCCTGATTGTGACATTTGATTGGTCGACGCGCCGAGGACAGTCGTTGAGCAGGCGGCAAGTGCGGCGCATAGAAACGCGCGAGGGATCGACCAATTGGTAGTGAATGCTGGTGAAGCTAAGTCGAGTGATTTGAGTGAAGGCGCCGCTGGTAGGTCGCGAAATAGATGTAGGCACATCGTCGTTGCAACGCATCCGGTATAGATCACATAAGCAATCGTCCAGCCGAGTTGCTGTTGTGCGAGATGGGTGAAGGGCTCGATCGCAAAAGGATACGCAAGCAATCCAAGTAGTGAGCCGAGATTGGAAATGGCGAACCAGCGAAATACACGAGGATCGGCGGATTGGTGGCAGTCCCAAGACTGCAACAGCGGGCTGGTGCTCGCAAGAAGCAAGTAAGGCAGACCGATCGTGCTCAAGAGGCCCAACAGGATTTCGGCTTCCGGGCCGATACTCGTCCATCCGCTCTCAATTGGCGAG
>JBKJSI010000896.1:0-5982 GCA_046595915.1 Pirellulaceae bacterium | reverse complement strand
CTTTTCGATGGCCCGCCCGGCCTAGGCAAAACGACCTTCGCGACCTGCTTGCCGCGCGAGATGGGCGTCGGCATTCAAATGGCATCGGGGCCGACACTCAAAGCCCCCAATGTGCTGCTCCCCTATCTTACCAATCTCGAGCCCCATTCGATTCTGTTCATCGACGAAATCCACCGCATCCCCGCCGCCGTCGAGGAATACCTTTATACGGCGATGGAAGACTTTCGCATCGACTTCGTGCTCGGCGAAGGCGTTTCCGCCCGCACGATCAATATGAATTTGAAACCTTTCACGCTCATTGGCGCCACGACCCGCGCCGGGATGCTCACCGGCCCGCTGCGCGACCGTTTTGTGATTCGCGAGACGCTCGGCTTTTACACGGTCGACGAGCTGCGACAAATCCTCGTTCGCAGCGCCTCTCGGCTCTCGGTGCAAATCGATGACGACGCGGCCACCGAACTCGCCGGGCGCAGCCGAGGCACCCCCCGCGTCGCCAACAACCACCTCCGCTGGGTCCGCGATTTCTGCACCAGCAAGGGCGACGGAAAGATCACGCTCGAGCTCACCAAAGCCGCGTTAAAAATGTCCGGCGTCGATGCCGAGGGCCTCTCCAAACAAGACCGCCGCTACCTGCAAACGATCATGAGCGCCTTTGGGGGCGGGCCGGCGGGCATCGAAGCGATCGCCCACACGATGAACTCCTCCGTCGACACCCTCACCGACGAAGTCGAACCCTTCTTACTCCGCAGCGAATATGTCCTCCGCACGCCTCGGGGCCGCGTCGCGACGGCGAAGGCTTATCAACACCTAGGCGTCCCCCAACCGGGCGACCTCCAAAGCGGCGACCAGAAGCATCTGTTTTAGATTGGATTAGATGCTATCGACTGTGATTTTTATTCTTTCCGGACTTGCTTTTCTATTCGGCGCTTTTATCGCTATTTCAAATATCTACCTTGGATACTTGCGTGAGCCAATCTATCGTTGGCGAAAGCTTCCGAAGCAAAAGTACCGCAACGTCTCTGGCATCCCTCTGATCGGCTCCCTCTTTCTCGGACTTTCTTGGCTCGGTCTCCAAACGATCCCAGGAGTTTCTGCCGTCATCGTCATTCTCATCGTGCTTGATCCCGTCGGGATCTTTTCAGCAATGATGGTGCTTGTTTTCTTGCCGTTGATCGCGTTGTTCTATCGGCGCTGATACAGGCAACCCGCCACTGGCGACAAAACCTCGTCATTCTAAAAGATGTCGAGGGGCCCCGATCAAAAAGTCCTCTTCTCGTCCCGTTGAGACATGTGTGGACTGCTACGCGATTGATGCGACTTTCTACTTGGGAAAAGTAAAAGACTTCTGCATTTGATCCGTCTCATCAACCAGTTCGCGATAAAGCAAACTCGGCTGAATGTCGCGATTGTTTTGATATTTGCCGCTGGAGTACTCTGTAATATCGCCGCTGATCTCGTGATAAAAAATCTGGCAGATCGAAACCCAAGGATAAATGCGAATCGGCTGCACGGCGAACATTTCCAGCGTCCAAAAGCCTTTGAAACCCGCGTCGCCGAAGCCGGCGGTGATATGAACAAAGAGCCCGAGCCGGCCTACGGAAGATCGTCCTTCAATCATCGGCACGAACTGATGCGTCTCCGTCCGCTCAACCGTGCGGCCCAAGTAAAGTTGATTCGGCGCCAGCACCAGACCTTCATCCGGAATGATAATCCGGCGCATGCGGCTCGGCTTCCGCATATCGAGCACCACTTCCTCGTACACCACCAGCTCATTGTGCAGCGAAAGGTTGTAGCTATTGGGATTGAGCTTCGCCTTGTCAAAGGGCTCAATCACAATATTGCCGCCGAGATGTTTTTCGATCTGTTGGCCGGAAAGGATCATGGCTTGGCAACTTTGGTTGTGCGACGAATGGGCTGGGATCTTCTTGGCTCAGAACTTTTTGACGGCAATTTCTTCACAGAGGTGAGCGGCTTAATGGCAACCGTTGCGACGCCGATTTTGGGGCAAAACTCTCGCAAGCCGCAATGCTCACAATCAGGCTTTCGCGCGCCACAAACACGGCGCCCATGATGAATCAAGCGATGCGAAAAGTCGATCCACTCTTCACTCGGCAAAATCGCCATCAGGTCGTGCTCGATTTTGACGGCGTCGCTGTTCTTCGTCAGGCCCAAGCGATTGGTAAGTCGAGTCACATGGGTGTCGACCACAACGCCCGAGGGAATTCCGTACGCGGTGCCCAGCACAACATTCGCCGTCTTGCGCCCCACCCCTGGCAAGGTAACCAAAACATCGAGCGACTTCGGAACCTCACCGCCAAATTCCTCAACCAGCTTCTTCGAGCAGGCGAGGATATTCTTCGCCTTGTTCCGAAAGAAGCCGGCGCTCTGAATCAGCTTTTCGAGATCGGCAGGCTTGATCGCAGCCATCTCCTTCGCGGTCGGGCATTTCGCGAACAGATCCTTCGTGACGATGTTCACTCGTTCGTCGGTGCACTGTGCGGAAAGAATCGTAGCGATCAAGAGCTGAAAGGGCGTTTTGAAATGCAGTGCACACTCCGCATCGGCATAGTCGCGCCTTAAAAAATCGGCGACGACCTTAGCCTGAGATTCGAGCGAGGGCTTCTTGCCAGATTTGGCCACAAATGGTTTCCCGTCGCGAAATGAACCAGCGGTCCGCGAGAGCGTCCGCGGCGCCGCATTCTCCAGACGAACCGAAACAACTGTCAAGCGTCTCTGGGGCCGCATAATCGGAGTCTTCCGCAAGATTCGCTTAACACGCAAATCACCGCACCGCATTTTCCTCGATCAAGCAGATCAATACGGACTGCCAAGTTGACGCGTGCCAACGGAGACGTAGCCTTCCTCGGTTCGTTATGTAAACGTGGTCAGAAGCAGTATTACCGTCCTCTCGAACTTGGGAAAGTCGCCATGCGGGTCGAGTTCATTAATCCTTTCATCACCTCACTGATGAACACGTTCGAGACGATGCTTTCGTGCGATGTGAAGCGTGGTAAGCCTCATTTAAAAGACTACAACCGCGGTCTCTATGAGATCAATGGCGTGATCGGGCTCTCCGGCAAAGCAATCGGCACCGTCGTCGTGAGCCTCTCGCGCTCCGTCGCTCTACAGGCGGCGAGCCACATGCTCATGACCCCCTGCGATGAACTCAATAGCGATGTGGTCGACGCAGTGGGCGAAATTACCAATATGGTCGCCGGCGGCGCCAAAGCCCAATTGGAAGAATACGATCTCTCGATCAGCCTACCGAACGTTTTTGTCGGCGCGCAAACGGAATTGCACTTCCCATCCAATGTCCATCCGATCACCATCCCCTTCGACACCCAATGGGGACCGATGCGAGTCGATGTGGGCCTCGCTCCCGTGCATGAGATGGCCAGCGCACGCTAACGTTTAACGTCAGCTCCATTCACCGAACCCGGCGCCGGATACTTCGCCGCGACGTCGTCAATCACCAGCACATAGTCAACCTGCTCGCCAGGCGCAGGGCTCGTAAACTCTCGCGTGCCTTCTTTCTTGAAGACGCCGATTTCTTGTGCGCCGCCAGTTCGCGGATCAAACCACCAGGCCTTCAGCTGCTCACCCTTGAGTTTGCTCAAGTTCACCTGAAACGGCCTCCCGATAGGCGCATAAACCATCGCAAACGTTCCCGCCTCATCCCGAGTCGCCACAAAACGATAACGGCCCGCACCGGGAATCAACGTAGCGATCTTGTCCGTCACAATCAGCGAATCATCCGGAATCCGCGTCAAGAAAGGCCGCGATTCCAACAGTTGACGGGCGTGAATCATCTGTCTTGCGCCAGGCTGCTCAATCGCCTTTTCCCAAACGAGCAGCGGGCTATTAATCCCATTCTCGCCCGCTTTGTAAAACTGCCACATCGCATGGTTGCCATAAGTGTGACCAAAGGCGCCGCTAAACAGATCCCAGTAAGCAGCGCGACGTGCATCGAGCGCAATCGAGTGCCCAAGCTCATTGGCCTTGAACGCGACCGGATGATCCTCATAGATCGGCTCCCCATCGAGAACCGGCTTCGTTGGCTTAAGATCGTAGTCGCGCTTCGTCGCGGCATAACCTCCAAAGTCGACGCCATGCCCATTCTGCCGCATGTTGAAGTCGAGCCAATCGTCGTGATGAAAAACAGCGGAAGACCCTTGGCCTCCGGCCGGATGAAACGTCATCAAATGGGCGCCGCCATCGCCTTCCTTCAGCCCTGCCGCCATCGCGCGAATGATCGCCTTGTGCGTGTCGTTTTCAACCGGTCGATCGCCTCCCAGAATCCAAATAATCGCCGCATCCTTATAGCGCGCGCCGAGCGTCTTGCCAAAAGTCTTCGCATTCTCCGGCGTAAAAATCTCAGGACCAGCGCCCCATTTCTTATTCCACTTGTCGCCCCACGAAGGAAGCAGTCCGACCACAAGCCCCTGCTCATTCGCCAGTTTGATCAGCGCATCGACATGCTTGAAATAGTCCTCGTTGATCCGAGTGGGGTCATTTTCAAGAAGCGGCAAATGGCCGTTCGCGTTCAGCGTTTTGAGTCCATCAAACTCCGCCAGCGCCACCGCTTGAACCACCGTGAACCCTTGCTGGGCTCGAATCTCAAAATAGCGTTTCGCCTCCTCCAGCGAGAGCTTATGAAACAGCTCCCAAGCCGTATCGCCCAGATAGAAAAAGGGCTTCCCATCCTCGGTAACGAGGTACCGATGATTCTCGGAGACCCTTAACTTCTTTGGCGCCGCTTTGGCCGCTTGAGCATGGGCGGAACCACAACCAAAAGCACAAACAAGTAGCACGACGGCGCGTGCGAGGAGGAGAAAACGCATCTCAAAAAGCTCCAGCCAGGAAGAGGGACCACCATCTTAGCACCTTGACGGAACTTCGCGGATTGCCGTCAATGGAGGCGTTGCTTAAGCGCCTCGGCCATTTCTCTCTTGATACGCCGCCCCTATGACCAATGACCTACCGAACGATTCAGCCGACTCGCTCCCCGTCATCAACACGACCGACGACTCCTTCGAACATGACGGCATGACGCAGTCGCAAACGCGGCTCGTCGTCGTCGATTTCTGGGCCGATTGGTGCCAGCCCTGCCGTCTACTCGCTCCCAGCCTCGAAAAAGTCTGCAAAGAGGCCGGCGCCTACGTCCAACTCGTCAAAGCCAACACCGAAGAGAATCAGCGCGCCGCCAGCGAGTTTCAAGTCGAAGGCATCCCCGCCGTTTTCGCCGTCTGGAAATCTAAAGTCGTCGACTTCTTCTCCGGCGTCTTGCCCGAGTCCTCGCTACGAACCTGGCTACGGCGAACCATTCACGATGTCCGATTCGAACTGGCCCGCGATTTGGAGAGCGAAAATCCCGCCGCCGCAATCGATGCCTATGAATCCCTCATCACCGAATACCCCGACGACGCCAAAGCAAAAATCGGCCTAGGGCGCATCCACCTCGCGCAAGGCAATCTCGATGAATGCCGCACGATCATCGAGCGACTCGAATCTCGCGGCTTCTTAGAGACCGAAGCCCAAAGACTCAAATCGGAATGGACACTCTTAACGCAACCCAAAGTCGACATCGCCGAACTCCGCGCCGCCGCCGAGCGCTCCAAAGACTTCGCCGCCCGCCTCGCCCTCGCCAAAGCCCTAGCCAGCTCCGGTGAACAAGAAGAATCGCTTTCAATCTGCCTCACCATCATCCAAGAAGACCGCCGCGGCGCAGGCGAAGAAGCAAGACTCTGGATGCTAGAAGTCTTCCGCACCCTCCCTCCCGATTCAGAACTCCTACGCGAGTACCGCCGAAAACTGGCGTCAGCGCTGTATTAGTCGCAACATGTTTGCTGCGTGATCAGTGAATGTCTATGTAACGCCCCCCCACTTGTCCGCAAACCGCGCCCATTTTCGTACTTGTTTTCGTACTTGTTTTCGTACTTGTTTTCGTACTTGTTCTCGTACTTGTTCTCGTACTTGTTCTCG
>JBKJSI010000859.1:0-8985 GCA_046595915.1 Pirellulaceae bacterium | reverse complement strand
GAGGAAATGAGTGTGAATGTAATGCTGCGGCGCGGCGAATATTCGCGATCTAGTGCATAAAATGAAACAATGCCGCTCGGCAGCGAGGTTCAGGAATTCACTATCCAGCCGGCGGCTCGCGCAGTTGATAGAGACGCTGAACTCCCAATTCTTCGAGTTCTTTCTTTAAAGGGCTCCAGTAGCCTCGATCCAATTCTCGTTCCCTTGCCATCTCCAAATCGAGTTCTCTTTCCAAATCCAATTCACTGGCTGATTCGGCATGGATCAATAGCGGCCTTTGCTCTCGGATCATTTCGGACTGCTTTGGATAACGTCTTGTAAGGTAAATGAGCATCGACGCCGTGCGAGACTCTCGCAACCAAAACTCGACCTGACCTGCGGCGGGATTGGCAGAGTTCTCTCTGAAATGACGCTCAATCAGGAGGCGGATCATCGGCCAATCTTTGTCTCGTTGCGTTTTCTTCGCTTTGACAAGGTCGGAGACAGACAGTATCTGTAGCTCGTCACCTTGATCATCAACCAAAGTCGTTCGACGAGCCCAGAGCGCCGAGAACTCCTCCACTCCACGCATGTTCGACATCACGTCAAGTCGAATACCTTCAATACCTTCTGCTCGACAACGAAAATGGATTGAATGACCTCGACGAAGAAACTCCACATCGAACGGCGGAACTGTAATTAGCTCTGCTTTTAGCTCATCGATTACTTGAGTGAGCTACTCCAAGTTTTCTTGGTCGGCCAAAATGACGATATCGCAGTCTTTACTGAACGTCGCCGCTCCGTAAAACACGCAAGCCTGCCCGCCCATAAGCAGGTGCTTCACCTCGTGGCATGAAAGCGTCGAAAGGACTTTGGCTATCGGGTTCGGCTTCAAGCGATCCTCCCACGCTGAGATAAAACTCCCAGAGCTTCATCGACTCGCGCCAGCGCTCCAGCGGCGTCATGCGATACCATTCCTGCCATTCATCGGAATCATTATCCGAGATCAGCGGCACTTTGTCAGGCGATAGTTCGGAATCGTGATCCATACCTTTATCTTAACCGTCGACTTGTGCTAGGGCTACGAAACAATCCGCGAAGGCCCACTCTTTTTGCCGCTGACGTATTGACTCGCGGCATCGAAGAAGCGCAGCCAAAGATCCTCGCCGCTCGTAACGCCAATTCTCGGCGAACAGGCGATCAAGCTTTGTCGGCAAAGGCCCATTTGGGCAGGTTCGATCCATAGCTCAGTTCGCTGCGACAAATCACAGCCGTCGAGCTGTTTGTCGATGGCGAGAGCCTCGCAGAGTCGTCCCGGGCCGCGGGTCAGGTCGAGGAGGACTTCCGTTTCGCGATGGGCCTGCATCATTGCATGGCCTTCGAGCGGCTCGATGGCGCGAATTAGTACCGCGCTGGCGGTGCCTTCCGCCTGGGTGACAACGTTGAGGCACCAGCGGGAGTGGATCGGGTAGACATAAGCGTGACCGGGTGGGCCGAACATGCTGCGGTTTTTGTTCTTGAGGCCCTTGGCGGCGTGGCAGGCGGGGTCGCCGATCGCGAGATAGGCTTCGGTTTCGACGATTCTTCCTGCGAGTCGCACGCCGCCAATTTCGCGGACGACGAAGCAACCTAGTAGCGCCTGTGCGACTTCGACGGGGTCGCGATTGCAGAATTCGGCAAAATCCCATCCTTCGGTCGCTGGCTTGGGCAGCGATTTTTTAGGACGGGCAGTGCGGCTCACGAGGCTCGCTCCACTTTGGCAATTGTGGCTCGGGTGCGTTTGGCGAGGAGTTCGGCAAGCGTGCCATCGGCGGCATCTTTCTCGGTCTTTTCCAAACCTTGCAAGCGTGGCGGAACGGAACTGGGGTCGTGGGTATCGGTTGCCAGCACGTGATAGCGACCGGCGCCGAGAAGACCCCAAGCCAAATCACGGGCGCGTTTCCCTTCGCCGCCGCCAAGGCTATTGAGATTTCCTTGAAGCAGCACGCCGCGACGGGTGACCGATTCGAGGACGGTCGAGAGTTCTTTGTCACCCAATCCCATCCGTTCGGGGTGGGCGAGAATCGGCTGATAGCCTCGCTTGAGCAGATGGTCGAGCGTGGCGTCGCAGAAATCGGGCCAGTCATCGCCCCACCAATCGACAAGCACCGCACGGCTGTCGCCGAGCGTTGGTACGCCGTGCAGTGAAAACCAAGAGAGATTGTTCGGGGCCAAGCGGAGTTCCGCGCCTGCGAAAAGCGTGTAGTCGAGACCCGCGTCGTGGATTTCTTCGCGGAGAGCTTCGACCCACATCGCGATGTTGCGCGGCACATTGTCGGGGAACGAAGCCACGCAAGCGTGCGGTGTGCAAACGGCGCCGCTGAAGCCGGCGGCGGAGAGGAGGCGGATGCACTCCAGAGATTCTTCGATATCCTCGCAGCCGTCATCAACGCCGGGGAGCAGGTGGCAGTGCAGATCGAAGTAGTTGAGGGTTTGAGACTTCTCGTCAGACAAGGTTGGGCTCTGGCTAACTTTCAAGGCGATCCTCCGTGGGACGTCATTCGCGGGCATCTCCAGCGCCGCGACTAGTGACTGTTACCCTATTAAGAATAGTCAGATTCCCGTTTTGGGGCAGGCCCGATTTGTTACAAGCAAGGCGTTTATGGGGAGCGTCGTCGAATTGACACTCCGGGCCACACCGCTACCATTGGCGAAGGGAGGGAAGAGTTCCCTAATTTTTCAGCCAAAATGCCGCCATCCGCCGCCGCCGAGCGGTGCGAGGAGATTGATAGTCGATGATGACCCAACTCGAGGCCGCCCGCGCGGGACAAATTACTGCCGAAATGGAATTCGTGGCGAAGCGCGAAGACCTTTCGCCGGAACTGATTCGCGATGAAGTCGCCGTCGGTCGAATGGTGATTCCCGCGAATACGATGCATCTGAAACAAGGCCTCGAGCCGATGGCGATTGGCATCGCCGCCAAGTGCAAGATCAACGCGAACATCGGCAACTCGGCGGTGACGAGCAACATCGAGGAAGAACTCGAAAAGCTGCACATGTCGGTTCACTACGGTTCCGACACCGTGATGGATCTTTCAACGGGCAAGGATATCGATAACATCCGCGCCGCGATCATCGCCGCCTCGCCGGTGCCGATTGGAACCGTGCCGATCTATCAAATGCTGGAGGAGCTCGGCGGCAATATCGAAGACATGACGCCGAAGCATTTTCTCGACATGGTCGAGCATCAAGCAAAGCAGGGCGTCGACTACATGACGATTCACTGCGGCGTGCTGATGGAGCATTTGCATCTAACGACCGGGCGCGTCACCGGCATCGTCAGCCGCGGCGGTTCGCTGATCGCCAAGTGGATGATGACCCATCGCAAACAGAATCCGCTCTACACGCACTTCGAAGACCTGTGCGACATCATGCGACAATATGATGTCACTTGGAGTTTGGGCGATGGACTTCGCCCCGGCTCGATTGCGGATGCCTCCGACGCGGCGCAGTTTGCGGAGCTCGATGTGCTCGGCGAACTTTGCGAACGCGGCTGGGCCAAGGGAACGCAAGTGATGGTCGAAGGGCCTGGCCACATTCCGATGGACCAGATCGATATGAACATCAAGCGCCAGATCGAAGTTTGCAAAGGCGCGCCCTTCTATGTGCTTGGCCCCTTGGTGACAGATATCGCCCCGGGCTATGACCATATCACCAGCGCGATCGGCGCGGCCTTAGCTGGGTGGAGCGGAGCGGCAATGCTTTGCTACGTCACGCCGAAAGAACACTTGGGCTTACCGAATCGCGAAGATGTGAAGCAAGGCGTGATCGCGTACAAAATCGCTGCCCATGCCGCAGACCTAGCGCGTCATCGCAAAAACGCCCAAAAGCGGGACGATGCACTCAGCAAGGCCCGATTTGCGTTCGACTGGAACGAACAGTTCCGGCTTTCACTCGACCCTGAAACGGCCAAGTCGTACCACGACGAGACGCTGCCACAAGACACCTTCAAGAGCGCCCACTTCTGCAGCATGTGCGGGCCGAAGTATTGCTCGATGAAGATTACGGAAGACATTCGCAAGATGGCGACGCAGGGGGAATTGGTGGAGTTGGCGAAGTAGATTCGAAGTGAGTCGGATGTGAGAGTTTATGGACTATGGCTCGATTCGTCCCTCCATTTGTAATGGTGATCGGCGGTATCAATGGTGCCGGGAAGACTACCGCTGCGGAGTCAGTTCTCTGCGGCGAACTTGACGTCGCGCATTTTCTCAATGCGGACCTCATCGCGAAAGGTCTCTCACCATTTAACCCAGCATTAGCCGATATCACCGCTGGCGAAATCCTCCTCAAACGACTTGAGGATTTTGGAAGTAAACGTGAGTCCTTTGGGATAGAATCGACTCTGGCAGGTCGCTCGCTTGCAAGACGATTGAGCGATTTGCAAGCGGGTGGCTTTCAAATCCACTTGGTTTACGTCTACTTGAGATCAAGTGACTTGGCCATCGAACGTGTGGCCACACGCGTCAAACTGGGCGGGCATCATGTTGATGAGGCAACCATTCGTCGCAGGTATGACGCGAGTGTACGAAACTTCTTCACTCATTATCGCCCGTTGGCGGCAACGTGGACATTCCTGGACAACTCAGAACTCGGAGATCCCCAATGTCTAGCAAAGGGAGCGTACAACAAAGTTCTAAGCGTCGAAGTACGCGATCGGTGGGAGCAAGTCGTAAGCCGGCACGCGGGAAAGTAACCAAGAAATCTTCACCGCCGGGAATCGACGTTAGCTCGAATGACATTGTGGCTGCGTTTCGTCGTGGAATTTACAAAGCGATGCGCACTCACATCGCAGGTGGCGTGCCGATGGCGTATTCCGATGAAAGCGGTGCGGTTAAGCATCGCTCAATTCGCGAAATGAAAGCGATGCTCAAAAAGGCCGAAGCGGAGGGGCTTGTTTAGTCATCCCTCGCAATCGGTTCGTCCGTCTGTTCCAATAGCTGCCCAACACCATGAATAGGGCTGCGCATGAACAACGACCATCCGCCAATTTTGCCTTCGGCTTATGCTGAGGCGCCTCCCGCTGTCGAAAAATCGGACGCTCACTTCCCGCAGCCTTCCGATCGCTCACCTTGGGGCGACGGTTCCTTTTGGGGTGTTGTCGCGACCCAGTTCTTGGGGGCCTTTAATGACAATCTTTATAAGCAGGCGATCTTGCTGCTGATGATCGCCGTGCCAATCTCGCCAGGCGTGGTTTGGAATATGCAGGGGCCGGCGACATTTTGCTTTTCCGTTCCATTCATCTTGTTTTCGGGTTACGCCGGCTACCTCTCGGATCGCCATAGCAAATGGCTTGTGATCTTCCTGTCGAAGGTGGCGGAAATTGTGATCATGAGCCTGGCGCTATCACTCTTCTTCGTCAAAGGCGATGCGACGGTGGGCGTGGTTCTGGCGGTTCTCTTCTGCGTGGTGGCGTTTCTGATGGGCGCGCAGAGTGCATTTTTCGGGCCAGGCAAGTATGGGATTCTTCCCGAACTCTTCACCGATCGAAATCTGCCGGCGGTCAACGGCGTGATTTTGATGACCACGTTCATGGCGATCATCTTTGGAACGGTGCTGGCTGGCGTCATGCTCGGGAATATTCCCAAGCAGCCCTGGATTATCGGCTTGGCCTGCGTCGCTATCGCCGTACTGGGCACGGCGACAACTCTGCCGATCCGCCGCCACCCCGGCGCATCTCCCCAACTACGCTTCAGCTGGGATGAGGCTGCGATTCCGCGGGACATGCGAGCGCTGCTGAGAAAAGACGCTCCGCTTCTTTCGGCGGTGACGGTTTCTAGTATTTTCTGGATGGGTGCTGCGGTGGCGATGCTCGCGGTGAATGACCTTGGCGAACTGCAACTTAAAGTCGGGCCCGCAAAGACCTCCTATTTGGTTGGCATCATTAGCGTCGGCATTGCTGTGGGTGGCGCAGTCGGTGGGTTTCTCTCCAAAGGCCGATTTCGTGTTGATTTTCTGGCAATTGGCGCCTGGGGCATGACGATCTGCCTACTCCTACTTTCGATACCCTTGGGCAACGCAAATCGCCATCTACTCGGCTATTGGGGCAGCCTCGTCACTCTTGGACTATTAGGCGGATTTACGGGGCTCTTCGCCGTGCCGCTTCAGGTATTCATGCAAATGCGCCCTCCGACCGCACTCAAGGGCCGAATGATCGCGACTCAGAACCTGCTGAACTGGATTGGGATTACCGCAGCATCATTGATTCATTTTCTATGTACGTTCCTATTCCCGAGAATTGGCTTTCCCCACTGTGCGATGTTCGCGGTGACCGCGATCCTTGTCGGAGGGATTGCTCTACTGTATCACCCAAAAGAAGTGAGTTTGCATTAGCAAGTTTGCTAGGTGTGGGGTGGCGTTCCTGGTTCCGAGAATGGCGTCAGTGGATTCCGAATGGAGGGTTTGCGATTTGGATAGCGCGCCTTAACCGCGCCCACTTCGCCTAGAGAGGGGGCGCATAGGGCCAGCTAGGCCAAGTTGGAAAAACAAGCACTTTTCACAAGCCGCTTGCCTTAACTCCAATAGAATCCAGACCTTGCCAATCGGGCCATTCAATCGGGCCAAAAATCCTCGTGAGATGGCCCGATTGGCCCGATAGCCCGATTGGAAAAACAAGGGGTTTTTGAGCCGCTCCGACGACGGCTCCATCGCCTTGCCCCCGCGGGGGGAGGACGAGCGGGCGGTGCTCAAGAGGAGCCAGAGGATTTACAAAAAAGGCGGACATTTGGAATTCTGTGTTCCAGATGAGGGAAATACATATCGATGCAATTACCAATACAAACACAGCAATTGTCGCAAATTGGCTTGCGAAAGAGGTTAAGTAACGCCCGCGGGATGGACCGGTGCGTAAACGTACCACTGCCGCATAGCCTACGGCTTTGAGAGCACCTGCGACTTCAATTGCGGGAACACCTTGCCTACCTTGCCGAGCAAATAGTCTCCATAGGTACCGCAGAATTCATGGACGCTGCTGCGATCCCAGCGGGTATCCCGATCGTCGCTCGCAGCGGCGCCGTTCGGGAATTCGATGGGACCGACCTCGGCGAAGAAGTTGGGATCGAAGAACAAGGGAAACGACAGGCGGTGTCGCTGAGTGAGGTTTCGCACTCGATGTGGCGTCGAGCGATAGATGCCGCGCGTCATGCGGTCGAGCATATCGCCGATGTTGCAGATGAATGAACCGGGAATAGGCGGCGCCGCGACCCAATTTGCGCCTGACTTGACTTCCAGCCCACCGACTTCGTCTTGCAGGAGGATGGTGAGAAGCCCGTAATCAGTATGTTCACCTACGCCCCAAAGCTCGAATTGAGGCGTCGGTGGATAGTTGAAGATGCGAAAGAGGATCAGGGGATCGCTCGTGCCATGTTCGGCGAAGTAGTTTGGCTGAAGGCCGAGGCCCAAAGCCATGCCTTTCATCAAGGCATGGCCGAGCTTGGTCACTTCGCTGATGTATTTCAAAATAATTTCGCGCAACCCTGAGGGTGAATCGGGAAATTGATTAGGCCCGTGGAGTGGCGTACCTACTTGAACCAACGGATGGTCGCTCGCGAGCTCTGTTCCAAAATAGAGCCCTTCTTTTTGGTCTGGCATGCCGGAGGTGAGCTCGGCCCCGACCTGAAAATAACCGCGCCACGCTCGCCCTCCCTTGCTCATGGTAATTTGCTGTTTGGTGGCGCTGGGCAAGGCGAAGAACTGTCGACTGAGGTCTTCCAATTGCTGCTGTAGCGATCGATCAACGCCGTGGCCGACGACATAAAAGAAACCGCTTTGTCGGCAGGCAGCGTCGATTTGCTTGGCGACTTGAAGTTGTCCTTCTCGCCCGGCGACCAGTTCGGCTACATCAATGATCGGTACCTGTGAGAATTCGGCGCTCATTGCATTTCACTTCTGTTCAGATTGGATATTGCGTGGTCGACATGCTTAACTCCGAGGAATTCGATTATCTGGCCGACGAAACAGCTCGATAGTCGCCATGCGCGCGAGGGACTTAACTGCGGTCGATGCGGTTCTCGAGCCAATGGACGCTGTGGCGAAGTCCGCCCCAGATCTGGCGAGGCACACATGCGGCCTGCTGGGACGTTAAGCAAGTGAGCTAATTTGGCGTGCTACAGACAAGCCCTTCCCCGACGGAGCCGCTGTGTTTCCGTATTCCCTTTCATCGCGGGGTTGCTGGCCCTCTGGGCAAAAGCTCGGATGCTGGGCGGCGATGGAACGCGAACCCGTTCGTTCTTCGCGCTTGCCCTAATCTCCCGGCGCGACGAATCCCACTGGGAATTTCCTGGATCGGTTCTCTTAACCGAACCTTTCTCCCTTGCCGAGATTCCTCTACTCTGTACACTCTCCCGCTTCCTTGCGCTTGCGGGTTTTTGCCAGCGTAGCTCAATTGGCAGAGCAACGGTTTTGTAAACCGTAGGTTGCGAGTTCGATTCTCGCCGCTGGCCCTCTGACCTTTGGCAATGCGTTTTGGCCTCGCCGCCACCCTAAAATCCCCTCATCCTTCACCTCTACCTGGAAATCGTAGAGGCATGACGACGAGTTGGGACTTCAGTTGGCGGAAGCTGGCCGTTGGGGAAAATGTCGTAAGTGGAGGCAGCACGGGGGGTTACCCAAGCGGTCAACGGGGTCAGACTGTAAATCTGATGACTTCGGTCTTCGAAGGTTCGAATCCTTCACCCCCCACTTTGGATTCACTTTCTGAGGTTCATTTGGCCAAGCTTGCAAGCTCGCCACTGAGCCTACTGAAACCTCGCCTTGTCAATTTGAAGGGGCTGGGCTGGTGGGTTCGACAAAAGAAATCGCGCCGGCGGGCTCGATTTGGGGCGGAGTCCACTGGTAATATCCAGAGATTCCTGCTTCAATCTTGGGCTCGTTTTCGGAGTGTAGGCCGTTATGCGCTGCGAGGGAGTAATCCCGCAAAAGTGCTTGATTGCCAGACTGTAGGCGGGTGTAGCTCAATGGTAGAGCCACAGC
>JBKJSI010000796.1:0-5772 GCA_046595915.1 Pirellulaceae bacterium | reverse complement strand
CTGCCTTGTGCTCCACCTTTGCCGCCAACTTGCGGTGCGCCCGCGTTTAAGCCGTCATCCTGTTGAGCCAAGATGTGCGAAAGTCCCGAGAGAGAGCCACGTGGTCGAACATTCATGTTGAAACCAACGCCCGTGGAGCCAGCTCCGGGTCCAGGACTGCTGTTATTATTGCCGCCGCCCGTAGCCGCACCGGGCTGCGGAGGCAAACCGCTCGGAGGCCCAGGTGAACCGGGGCTAGATGAGCCCGGCCCATATCCAGGTCCTGGTGAACTCATGCCGGCTCCTCCATAACCGCCAGGCACTCCGTAACCACCGCCAGGATTGGCCGCTGCAGGAGGAGGGCCACCCATAAAGGATGCCAAATTGAGCGGGACCGGCGCAGTCGGCGCGGTGTAATTGGACGCTTCCTTATAGAACGCGCCGAAGTCCCCTTCTCGCATACGTTCGTTCAACTTCGTCATGAATTTCTTGCCATAATCGCCGGTGTAATATTCGAAATTCGCAACCGGATCAGTCGGCGCGTTATCGACCGCTTGGCCAGCAGCACCGCCAGGACCACGCATGCCTCCGGGAGGAGCCATCATCCCGCCGCCGCCGCCAGCTCCATTTTCCGGCTGACCTTGATCATTGAACTTGGTGCCGATCGCCATCGGCGAACCGGTGTAATTGCTGGGCTTGGTGTACACGGTCGCCACGCCGAACCGAATCGCACTTACGGGACGCTTCAGTGCGCCTGACCACTTCATTTGCAGGCCCTTCGCCTTCACACTTCCCGTAACCGCGTCGGCATAAAGATATTGAAATGCCTCTTCATCTTTGCCCTGCTTAAGACAGAGCATGGCTTTCTCATAAGACGAAAGCGGCGAAACCGATAATCCGCTACCCAGTGCCGAAGCAAGCCCCATATAGTTGGGTTGTGTTCCGCCAGCGACAGCCTGGCCTCCAGCCGGAGCATTCATGCCAGGATTCGGTACCCCTGGAACCCCGCCAACACCCATTGGCGGGCCGCCCATCCCTGCTGGCGGTGCGCCAAAACCAGGGCCACCTGGACCTGGAGGTCCACCACTGCCTGGGCCTGGTGATCCGCCGCCAGGAGGTCCGCCTGCCACATTTCCAGGCCCTGCCCCACCGCCACCTGCGGGTGGTTGAACGACAGGCGCCCCACCGCCGCCACCCGGCGGCTGAACGACGGGGCCGCCTCCAGCGTTGGAAGCAGGAGTGGATGAAGTGGTAGTCGGCGCGCTATCTCCGCCGCCGCAGCCCATCGTCGAAAGGGCGGCTAAGAAAATTCCGCCCCATGCCATGCGTCGCATGGTTGTTCCCCGGTTGATGCAGTGAATGCCCGAATGTTTGGATGCTGCGTCACAAAGATCACTGACTCAGCGGGACCGTCGACCCGCGATCACAGCATCTATGAAACGTCACCAAGCGAGTATTATTGCGAATGTGCTCCGCCCTGTCGAGCAAAACCACCTCCCATCTCCCGTCTATTTCGCGCCAAGTTGAGCCTTTTTGAAGGTGCGAATCAGCGGTTTGGCTTCCCAATGCCCCGCCGTTACGATCATGTTACGCCTTTTGACGACGCTCCCACCGCAAAATCAGCTTCAAAAGCCCATGTCTTCCCTACAAATCGCCATCGCGCTTTCACCGCTGGTTCTCTACTTCCTGTACTGGGCGGTCGTCCGGTTTCGGGGGCGCATCAAAGTCATTTCCGGTGTCGCCGACGCTTACCTTTTAGGAACAGCCCTAGTCGGGTTCTTTTTGGTCGGCCCCTTAGACCTGTTTTTGCCGGAGGCGGCAGCCTCCCGCTTCGGCCCGTTCGTCTGGCTCTTATTGCTGACGCTTTATTTTCTGGTGCTTTCCCTACTGGTGCTCGTCGACCGCCCCCGAATCGTGATTTACAACACCACCGCCGATCAAGTGCGGACGCTGGTCTCGCAGATCGCACAAGAAGTCGATAACGAAACTCGCTGGGCAGGCGATATTTGCGCCATGCCGCAAATCCAAATGCAATTCCACCTCGCCCAATCGCGTTGGTCGCGAACCGTGCAACTCGTCGCGGTTGGCTGGCGACAGAACTTTACGGCCTGGCGATCGATGGAAGTCCGCCTCCGCTTTGAACTCGGCCCAACCCAACGTCGATCGCTTCGCATCTCAGGGACGGTGCTCCTGAGCGTCGCCGTCGCGCTAGCACTAATCGCCACCTATGGCATCTGGCGCGACCGTCAGGAAATGGCCCAAGCGCTCACCGATTTCTTGCGACTCTGACTTCACTCTATTCCTCTTTTTTTGCTTTTTCTTCCACTGGCTTTCTGCCGTCCTGCTTTTCCAGCGCTCCCTTCTCTCGCAAGTAGCGCGCCAGCCCCACCGACATCCGCGGCGCCGCCGCAGGTGCAGCCGTCAACAGCATCCCATGCGCCCTGAGCGTCTTCGCCGCATAGTCCGCATACATGGCGTCGGGATAAGCCTGATTAAGATCCAATAGCACGCCCACGCTAACCGAGTTCGCCGAGGGCTCAGCGCCATCGGTCGGCTGCTTTGCGCGGGCCAGCAACGATTCATGATCATCTGAAGTGAAGAAGAAGCCGCCCAGTTTTTCATCCCAAAAAAGTTCGATCTGCTTATCCATGATCTTCTTCGCCGCATCGCGATACTTCACATCCGCCCCCGCGCGATGTAGCGCTAACAGTCCTTCCGTAAGAAAAGCGTAATCATCGACATAGCCATTGAGCCGAGCCTCGCCAGCGGTGTAGGTTCTTAGGAGTTTGCCATCACTCGTGACAAGCTTTGCCAATACCAAGTCCGCAGCTTTGCTCGCCGCTTCGATCCACTCCGGGCGCTTGAAAACCCGCCCCGCCTCCGCAAGGCCGCCGATTACAAGGCCGTTGCCGCTACATAGAATCTTCGTGTCCGTTCGCGGGCGCTTGCGAGTGTTCCGCACGGCAAGCAGCCTCGATTGAACATCTCGCCAGACCTTGGCGATGGCGGGATCGTTAAGTTCCTGCTCGGTGAGCCTCCCCTCGTCGCGTTGCAGCACAACATCGCCATCGACTGAGGGCTGTCCCTCCGTGACAAATCGCTGCGATAACCAAGCAGCGAGAGTCTTGTCTAATAACTTCGCAAATTCTGCTTCTTTCCAAAGATAAAACGCTCCTTCGCGTCCTTCGGACTCCGCATCGAGTGCGGCGTAAAAGCCGTTTTCAGGCGAGCGCATTTCGCGCATCAAAAACGCAACTTGCTCTTCTACGACATTTTGCCAAATCGCATTTGGCTTCCGCTCGAATTCAGCGGAATAGATGGCGAGCAATTGCCCATTGTCATACAGCATTTTCTCGAAGTGAGGCACAAGCCACTTGCGATCGACGCAGTAACGATGAAACCCGCCGCCCAGATGATCACGAAGCCCACTCTCCGCCATCCGTAAAAGCGTCGTCTCCAGCATCTTTTCCGCTCGCTCACGCCCTTCCGCTTTTCCGTGCTTCAAAAAGTCGAGCAGAAAAACGAGATTACTCCCCTCCGGAAACTTCGGACGCTCCGGCGCGGCCTCCTCAAAACCAAAGCCACCATACTTGGGATCAAACTGCGCCTCTAAAGCATCGAGCGTTTCCTCCGCCTGAGTCGCCGTCAATTCAACCGGAGCGGGGCGTAGTTCTTCTAGCTCTCGCTTCGTGTACGTCGTGAGCACTTTCGCATCTTCCCGAATGCGCTCTTCATCCTTCTCCCACACTTCTTCAATTTTCTTGACGATCGTAAAAAACCCGCTCGTTACACCACGATCACCATCCCGCGCAGGAATATAGGTCGCGCCAAAAAACGGCTCCCCATCCGGCGTCAAAAACATCGAGAGCGGCCAGCCGCCGCCGCGTCCCGACTTCGTGAGCCGATTAAAAGTCTGCAGCCCCGCCATGTAGATCTGATCCACGTCGGGCCGCTCTTCGCGATCTACCTTGATGCACACAAAGTGCTTATTAAGGAACGCCGCAATTTCCTCATCTACAAACGATTCCCGCTCCATCACATGACACCAGTGACAACTGCTATAGCCCACCGACAGAAAGATCAACTTCTTCTCCGTCTTGGCTTTCGCGAGCGCCTCGGGGCCCCAGGGAAACCAATCAACCGGATTGTGCGCATGCAGGAGTAGATAAGGACTCGTTTCTTTTGCGAGTCGGTTTTCGTGCTTTGCAGTGGCCGGTTTTTCCTTCTCCGCCGCCGGCTCTTGCGAACGGCAGATAGCTGGAAGACCAATGCATAAAATTAGCAATAGGCGATTCATGGGGCGGCCAAAATGGGAACGAGTGGCGGTCGAAATCGAGTAGGCATCATCGCAAATTTTGCGATGTCACGCCCTCCCGGTTACCGCGCCACTACATTCGAAGCCATTTCGCTGGTCCGAAACCAATTTGCCGACAAATCAGCTCCTACGCCCCCGGCTCAACTGCTTTTTGACCCTGATGATAGGTTGTGTAAACATAGACCGGAATCGCAAGCTCCCCCAAATATTGAACGAGGAGCCGATGAACTTCCGCCCACGCCAAGCCGCCTGCGCCGGTGGCCAATTTCGGCATTGCAAGGCTCTTTACATTTCTCTTGTCTAGCTCATGGCGCAGTCGCTTGAGGCAGTGATTCACATTGGCGATCGTCGCCCGACCGGGCTTCGCGCCATGCTCATGCTCGCCATCCTGAGTCAGCAGGTTAAAAATCACACTGCCACCCGTCCCGCTCCAAGTCCATAGCTCACCTGCCTTCGGGTGAGTCTGGTGTGCGTAGTGCCGAAAATCTTTCGCCATCGCCGGCCATTGTTCTCGCAGCGCCAGTGCAAGGCCGCTTTCGAAATGTTCATTGGGCGAAATCCCATGTGCAATGGCCTGCGCTTGGGTCAGCAAAATGTCGCCGGAAACTTCATGAATCATAGAACGGTCTCTTTATTGGAGAGGAGGGTGCGCTACGTGCGTTAACGCCACACATTTGTCACAGCCGTGCGGAAGCGACACGCTTCTTGCGAATACCAACGCATCCATCGCTCACACATTGGCTTGCGAATGCTAACAGTTGACGAATTAGCGATCTTCGCGAGATCTCAAGGGCAACTCACATGCCATTGGATGTTGGCAATCGATCCCCACTCCCTTTTGAAATCGGTGCGACGCACCACAACTGACGATTTGCGACCGAATCCACTCAACACAATTGAAAAGCCTTCGGCAGCGCATTGCAAATATCCGCCGCCGTCATTCCCACTTGCCCGATCTCTTTCGCCGCAAGATCGCCTGCGAATCCATGAACATGAACCGCCAGTCGCGCCGCGTCGATGGGTGACTTGAATTGCGAGAGTAACGCGGCGGTTGCGCCGGTCAAAACATCTCCGGCGCCGCCGGTGGCCATGCCGGGATTGCCGGTGCTGTTATGGAATGATCTGGCGCCGTCGGTGATCAGCGTTTGATGGCCCTTCAGAGTGATCGTAACGCCCCACTCTTTGGCGCGATCGATGGCAATCGTTTCCAACACCTCACGTGATACCGTTTGAGCGATCGACGCCATGCGACGGAACTCCCCCGGATGCGGCGTCAACACTCGCGGACCGCCGGGAGAGGCAAAGCCCTCCTCCACCTGCGAGAGAAGATTGAGGGCATCGGCGTCAATCACCAACGGAGAGCTGATTTCAGCGTACCATTTGCGCACGAGATGCCGCAGCAGATCGGATTGGCCGAGGCCGGGACCGAGGGCGACGACATCGGCGGATCGGAGTTTATCGCTGAGGGCGATATCAGC